>NZ_JRVL01000268.1:0-1941 GCF_054823985.1 Acinetobacter sp. GN11
TTTAAAAAAAAGTACAACCATAAATTAATAGCGTTTATGGTTGTACTTTTTTAACTAAGCTTATCTGAAATAAGAATATCTTAAAAAGAGCAAAGGCTAGGGAAGCAGTTTCTTAAAGACTAAAGAATTCCTTTGATAATTATAGAGTGCCTGACGGGCATTAGGTAATTCATCAACGCTGACTTGATGAAAACCATGTTCCAAAAACCAGTGGGCGGTACGCGTTGTTAAAACGAATAGCTGACGAATACCTTGTTCTTTGGCTTTTTCTTCAAGGAATTGCAGAATTTGGCTACCACGATTTGATTTACGATAACTTGGATGTACAGCAACACAGGCAATTTCTGCAGAACGAGTTTCGTTAAATTCGGTTGGAATTGGATAAAGCGCAGCACACGCTAGAATCATACCGTCGCGTTCAATAACAGCGAACTGGCTGATTTCTTGCTCCAGACGTTCACGTGAACGATAAACCAAGATGCCTTCTTCTTCCAAGGGACGCAATAAATTCATTAAACCACCCACATCTTTAATATGGGCTGTACGAACTTCTTCATAATGCGCATCGGTAATCATGGTGCCTATACCATCTCGAGTAAATAACTCTTCGAGAAGGGCACCATCATAGGCATAGGAAATGAGATGAACGCGGTGTACACCTGATAAAGACGCTTTTTTTGCTTGTTGCAAATGCAGGGTTAGTGTTGGACTAATGGTTTGATATTGTTGGATATAGTAGTCCAGTTGATGTGGGCTTAATTCACGTAATATTTGTTCATCTTCATTCAGAAGCCCTTGTTGCTCCCCAAGAAAAATGAGTTTATCTGCTTTTAAATAAGTTGCAGTTTTGGTCGCAACTTCTTCTGCCCGCAAGTTAAAGACTTCGCCTGTAGTGGAATAACCTGTTGGCCCCAGTAGCACAATATTATGATTATCAAGGTGTCGTTCAATTGCATCGGTGTCTATTGAACGAACCTCACCTGTAAGCTGGAAATCCATGCCATCACGAATGCCATAAGGTTTAGCAGTCACAAAATTACCTGATACGACATCGATTCGAGCGCCGTACATGGGTGAGTTGGCTAAGCCCATAGAGAGCAATGCTTCAATTTCTAGGCGAATAGAGCCTACCGCACTCATGACACAGCTTAAAGATTCGCGTGTAGTAATACGGCTGTTGTCATAAAAAGGGGTTTCAATTCCTTTCTCTTTAAGATTTTGATTAATTTGCGGACGTGCGCCGTGCACGAGAATTAAGCGAATACCAAGAGAATGCAATAAAGCAATATCATGAATGATATGTTCGAAGTTAGGATGACGGACAGCTTCACCACCAAACATCAATACGAATGTTTTATCGCGGTGAGCATTAATGTAGGGCGCTGAGTGTCGAAACCAGTGTACATAATGCTGGGGGTTATTATGCGACTTTTCTAAAGACTTGCTTGGCATACCGATCTCGAATCAACAGCAAAAAGATATAAAGATGATTCTAAACAAAAAAGATTAAAGCCGCATGTTTTAGATAAAAAAACACCCAAATCTAAGTTTGGGTGTTTAAATTTTTTAAATTAGTGAACTACTCTAATGATTTTATTGCTTTGTTCATTTACCAGCACATAATTTCCGTTCACTTTGTACCATTTTTGGTAGCGACCTGGCTTAGTTAATTTCTGATGTTGACGGTAGTCAATCACGTAACGTGAGTGTTGATATTCACGGGGTACAACCTGACCTGCTCGCCAAACATTACGATGGTCGTCTTTTTTAATCACTTTAACTGTTTTTACTTCATGGTTTTGGTAATTGCCATGGTGATTATGATCGTTAGGTGCTGCCATTGCTGTTGTTGCAACTAAACCACTGAGTGAAAGAACAATTGCTGTTGTTAGTTTTTTCATTGTAAACCTCGAATGATGAATTAAATTTCAATAACTAAAG
>NZ_JRVL01000269.1:0-1339 GCF_054823985.1 Acinetobacter sp. GN11
CTTCGAAGGGACTGTTGTTAGTGTGCAAATTGAATTACTGATTAGGGTAGATATAAGCTTGATTCCAAAGCATAAAAATGAAGATGACTTTATTTTATGGCTGGCAGATTTCATTGATCGAATCACCATAGACACCAGTAAAGAAGTTATTAAATGAAAAAATTGCTCCTAGTAAGACACGATCACTTAACTGCCAAAACGAGAGAAATAACGTATTTAAGGTTCCTGTCTAGGGGCTGAATTCATATCATGTCGAACTTTACTTATATTTTCATAAATGACTTTACGCATTCTGTTTACTGCACCTAATGGCTTATGTTCAGGTAAAGCATGCCACGGCGTAAAAGAAAGATTTTCACAGAACTGGTTTTGTTCAGGTGTATCAAAGTTTTGCTTTGGAATGTGAATAGTTGCTACTTGATAGAAAGGGGCTGCTTTTTCATCCCATTCTGTCATCGCATCTTCTACTAGCATTTTACTTGACGTTCTCGGCTGAATAAGGAATTCCATACAGGCATCATTATTTTGCAAAGTATTTTTTAAAGCTTCTCTTAAAAAATCATGACTCGGGTTTTTAGGTAGATTATTTGGTGTTACCGAACAAGCACGTATTGAATATTTAACTGCTTGCCGATCTTTGCCAAGTCCTAACTGATAGGGAACCATAGACCAGTAACGTGCATAGAGTGGGTTTGCAATTTGTGAGTTACGTGCTCCCAGTGCATTCATGGTTCCCTTAAAACCTAAGGCAAAAGGGATATGAAGTTTTCTGATCATATTGTGGCTATTCACATCATTCATAAAAGAAAGATATCGTTTCGCATCATTGGCAAAAAAGACAGGGTGATTAATCATAATAAAATCTTGAGTGGTTGCTTGTTTTTCACTTTCTAAAATTTTGTCTCCAGATATACCTAAAAGTTTTATGGCTATGCCACGTGCATCTTTGTCAATGTCAGCACTAGTGGCGTCATTAGACGCATTTGAAAAACGAATCCATGCTTGATAACTTTGATCTGGGATAAAAACTCCTTTAGCAAACTGAGCAGGTAAATTTTTTGAGACATGAAACTCGGCTCGCACACACCCATGTGCTTTAGGATGGGCATCACGCAAAGCATTTCCCGCCGTATAGTTTTCACGAATTGACTTTTCAATGACTTGAGCTATGTTCTGAGCTAACGCTTCCTCATTAGGCTGTAACTTTTCCCCTAAAACTGTATCAGCTTCTGGATAGGCGATACTTTCTGAAGATGTCTTTATTGGTATGGTTCTTTGGGAATGTAAAGTTTCACTACAACCTGTGATTGCAAACACAAGAGGAGTAAATACAAACAAC
>NZ_JRVL01000270.1:0-4169 GCF_054823985.1 Acinetobacter sp. GN11
CTAACTCACAAAATGTACAAAATAATTCTAATACATCACCACATCCAATCACTCAAAATACACTTATTGATCGGTTTAGTCCTATCTATTGGAGAATAGACGGTCCACAAACGATGTCTTTTGCTATTACGAATTATGGAAATGGTTTTGAAGCATCTTTTAGAGCACGAATGGCAAATGATCTAGTAGGAATTACGTGGGATTCTAATGATACTAAAGATCATAAATTTTTAGCGTATCAAACCAAATATAGCTATGCAGGGGTGGTTTGGGACTTCGATATTGAGTTATCTGCCACAATGCCAGTGCTTAACAATCCAAGTTTAACGCCCACTTTAACGGTGTACTATAATGAAAATGGCGTAGATAAAGTTGCCTATGTTGTCTTATTTAATTACGCAAATAATCCTTCATCGCGAACGGCACATATTCATATTAACTGGGATACAGTAAAAGCTGGCTTTTCTGCTACAGATAGCTTTCCGGTGACTAACATTCAACGGATTTCATTTTCAGGTTTCACGAGCCATTATAATAGCCAATCGGCCTTACCTTTAAGCCAGCCTGAAGATGGCTACATTCGTCTGACCAATTCCGTTGTAACAGGAACAAATGCAAAGTTAAATTTGAGTCGTGTTGTTGTACCTCAGCATAACTATGGTATTTGTACAAGCTATGATGACCATTACGATTTAAACCCACAGCGTTTAGTCAATAATATGGCCGCTTTAGGATATCAAGGTTTGGTTAACCACTATTGCGGAATGTCGCATTACCCTGAAATGACATGGAAAAGCGATATTAATAAATGGCAAATACCAGATACATTGGTTACAGGTGAGTCAGTTGTTAACCCATGTACACGTAAATGGCATGAGAAATATGCTCAGGCTTTACATAGCGCCAGTATGCAACCCATCTTTGGCGTAAGCTTTGAAATGTATTCCTTGGGAGCCAATGAATATTGGGCACAACGTGACTGGAATAGTAATTTAGGTCGTACAGGTTATGAACCACCAAGTTATTTCTTTAGTTTAAGTGACCAAAATGCTTTGGCATATCTACATAAAGCCTTTATTGAGTTTGCAGATGCAATGGTTGTAGGGGGATGTGATGTAAACATGCAGATTGGTGAACCGTGGTGGTGGTATAACACTGGCACAAACTTACCTTGTGTGTATGATTATCCAACAAAGCTGGCCTTTAATGCAGATACAGGTTTATATGCACCAGATTTGGGTACAATTTATGAAGCAATGAATAAGACAGGAACGCCATATGATGAGTTTAAAACATGGCTCCGAAATAAATTAGGTCAAACCTGCCAAGACATTCGCACGGTCATTAAAGCAAAATACTCCGCTGCCAAAGTTAGCCCCCTTATTTTCTTTCCTTCTATTCAATCTCCGATTCAGACTTTAGCCACTTATATTAACTATCCAAGCCAACATTACTCATATCCTAATTTTGATTACATGATGACAGAAGCTTATGACTGGCTATTGGAAGCTCGCTTAGACTTGGCACATCAAGCAGTTTCCCAAATACCTATACAAGGTCTAGGTTATCCTGCCAATAAAGTCATTTATTTATCCGGTTTCGTTCCTGATGCATCTATTGCCTATATCTATGGATTTGATAAGACCAAACCTTATCGAACACCCATTTGGCAACGAATTTTTGGTGACATGAAAAACAATGTTTCTTTAGGATTAATGAAACAATTTATCTGGGCCTATCCACAGGTTATGTTTGATTCAATTACGATCGATACGACTCAAGCTCCAAATGGCTTCTTTGTTGAAAATACGCTTTATTCGCCAATTAGTGATAACACACCTTATCCACCAGATATTTACCTATAAGTAAATATAACCCCTTTATAAGATAAGTAATTTGATATGAAACCTCTTCAAGTAAGAGGTTTTCTTCTTTTTGAAACATGGGCTTGCTTAGACGTACCTGACTGGCTATGCTGTGATGGATTGTCATGAAAGCCAATTTTAATTTAAGCAAAATTAAGCTCTTGTATTACTGTTACATAGTCTATTTTGCTCGACTATAAATACCGAATGATTTAAAGGAAACCCAAAGATGAAATCTCGTGCAGCTGTCGCCTTTGCCCCAGGAAAACCTTTAGAGATTGTTGAAGTTGATGTTGCACCACCTCAAGCAGGTGAAGTTTTAATAAAAATTACCCATACAGGGGTATGTCATACCGATGCTTTTACATTATCTGGTGATGATCCAGAAGGTGTTTTTCCTGCCATTTTAGGTCACGAAGGTGCAGGTGTTGTAGTTGAAGTGGGTGAGGGCGTAACAAGCGTTCAGCCGGGTGATCATGTGATTCCACTTTATACAGCTGAATGTAAAGAATGCTTATTTTGTAAATCTGGAAAAACCAACTTGTGTGTTGCAGTACGTGCTACTCAAGGTAAAGGTGTAATGCCAGATGGAACCACACGTTTTTCTTATAATGGCGAACCGATTTACCATTACATGGGTTGTTCAACATTTAGTGAATATACGGTAGTTGCAGAAGTATCTTTAGCTAAAATCAATCCTGAAGCGAATCACGAACAAGTTTGTTTACTTGGATGTGGCGTAACTACGGGTATTGGCGCCGTGCATAACACAGCTAAAGTACAAGAAGGTGACTCTGTTGCTGTATTTGGCTTAGGTGGTATTGGTTTGGCTGTTGTACAAGGTGCACGTCAGGCAAAAGCAGGGCGCATTATTGTAATCGACATGAATCCAGATAAATTTGAACTTGCTAAGCAGTTTGGTGCTACAGATTTCTTAAACCCTAAAGATTACGATAAACCAATTCAACAAGTCATTGTAGAAATGACAGGCTGGGGAGTAGATCATTCATTTGAATGTATTGGTAACGTCAATGTTATGCGCTCGGCTCTAGAGTGCGCACATCGTGGTTGGGGACAATCAGTTATTATTGGTGTTGCTGGTGCCGGTCAAGAAATTTCGACTCGTCCATTCCAGTTAGTGACAGGCCGTAAATGGTTAGGTACTGCGTTTGGTGGGGTAAAAGGGCGTTCACAACTTCCTAAAATGGTCGAAGATGCTATGAAAGGTGAAATTCAACTTGAGCCTTTTGTAACGCATACTATGCCTCTACAAGACATTAATACTGCTTTTGATTTAATGCACGAAGGCAAATCAATTCGCACAGTCATTCATTTCTAGATGAAATAAAAAAAGGGCTGTGATTCAGCCCTTTTTTACGACTTATAGTTTTATATCTTAAATGGCATTACCGCACATGTCTGTTGTGCCCTGAGGGTAGCTAAATTGTAGTGCATTACGGTCAGTAATGAGTTCATTAGACAACTCTTGTCCAAATAAATTCGTAGAAAGAATATTTATATTTCCATTCATTGAGAAAGCTATTTTCTGTAGTGCACCAGGCAATATAAATTGATATCCTTCATCAGCACCATTAGAAATAAATCCGACTTGCTTAGTGTCCTGATTAATATAGATACCTAAGCGTTGATATTCATTTGTGTTATCTGTCATTTTTTTGTTTTTAAAGTAACTATCAATAAGTTCATAATCTCCCACCTCCGATGATAAGCTATGATATAAACGAGGTGGATTCTCACCAAACTCAAAATCCTGAGCACCAATATCAAAATGATAATTTGATCTAATTGTATAGTTATTATCTGTTACACCATTAAAACTGATGTCGGCTGAGTAAGAGGAGCTGCTTGAAGAAAGTAGGGGGACTTTAAGCTCCATCTCAAAAGCAACAATACCTTTATTAGGCAATAAAAAATCACCTTCATAACTTGTTGAATTCATTTTTGTTTTGCTTTTTGCATTATAATCAAGATAACCATAATTATCTTCTGTGACAGGCTCCACTTTAAAACCAAATTTTTGACCATTTATCAATGGAAATATTTTCATAGGCAAATAGTCAGTATGTTCGCCATTCCAAAGATCAAAATCTTCTTGAGTCGCATTAAAATTATATTTACAGGCTGGGGCAGAATTAAGGGAGTTAGTTTGAGCTAATAGCATCTGTGGTACTAATTTTTCATTCTTTACAGATGATGAACTGCTTTTAGATGCGACTTTTTGACTCGATTCATTCTGCGATACGGTAGTCGTATTATCAGAAGATACTTCATACATTGCCCAAC
>NZ_JRVL01000271.1:0-4377 GCF_054823985.1 Acinetobacter sp. GN11
AGGAATCAGTAAGCAGCTTTTTATTGCTTTCAGTATTGTTAATTTGAGTATTACCCTATTTTCAGTTTTATTGGGTTATCTAATTTATAACTTTGCCATTGAAAAAGGTTGGCTGACTTTAGATACTCTACAAGAGGATTGGACAGAATTTCATTTTATAGATTGGATTTGGATGTCTGCCGTCATTTTCTGTGGTTGTCTGATTTCACTTGTGATTGGCATGCATTTGGCTAAACGCTTTATTATCCCGATTAATTTTTTAGCCGAAGCAGCCAACAAAATTAGTCAAGGTGATCTCTCTGCTAGAGCTTACGACAACAGAATTCACTCCGCAGAAATGTCCGAGCTTTTATATAATTTTAATGATATGGCTCAAAAGCTAGAAGTTTCTGTTCAAAATGCACAAGTCTGGAATGCTGCCATAGCGCATGAATTAAGAACGCCTATCACAATTTTACAAGGTCGCCTACAAGGCATAATCGACGGTGTTTTTAAACCCGATGAAATTCTATTTAAAAGCCTTTTAAATCAAGTTGAAGGTTTATCTCACTTAGTAGAAGACTTACGAACGATAAGTTTAGTAGAGAATCAACAACTCAGATTAAATTATGAGTTGTTTGACTCTAAGTCTGTAATTGAAAAAGTTCTCAAGGCCTTTGAAGACCGCTTAGAACAAGCTAACTTAATCCCAAAACTTGATTTAACGACAACTCCTGTACTTTGTG
Source organism: Acinetobacter sp. GN11 (assembly GCF_054823985.1). Lineage (NCBI taxonomy): Bacteria > Pseudomonadati > Pseudomonadota > Gammaproteobacteria > Moraxellales > Moraxellaceae > Acinetobacter > Acinetobacter sp. GN11. The sequence goes on from NZ_JRVL01000271.1 coordinate 726, forward strand.
ACCGTCGCCGTATTGAGCAAGTTTTAATTGCGTTAATTGATAATGCTATTCGTTATTCAAATGCAGGAAAACTTAAAATCTCTTCAGAAGTGGTATCAGAAAACTGGATATTAAAAATTGAAGATGAAGGCCCCGGCATTGCAACTGAGTTCCAAGATGATCTGTTTAAACCCTTTTTTAGATTAGAAGAGTCAAGAAATAAAGAATTTGGTGGTACTGGCTTAGGTCTAGCTGTTGTACATGCAATTGTGGTTGCACTTAAAGGCTCTATTCACTATAGCAATCATGGCTCAAAAAGTACTTTCACCATAAAAATTTTGATGGATCATTAAAACGCTGAAAGACTTCCAAGGCTTATTTTAATTTTTACCCGCTTAACTTATACAAATTTTTTATGCTAAAACTACGATTACTAATTTAAGTAAAAATAAATCTATATGAATAGACTTGAATGTAATCGCATGTTTATTTCGATCATTGAGCAAGGAAGTTTTGTTAAAGCTGCCGAAAATTTAAATACAAGCGTCGCACAAGCATCCAAGCTTATTTCAAAACTAGAGAACGAATTAGGCGTACAGCTTCTAAAGAGATCGACACGCTCATTGAAGCCCACAGAACTCGGATTAGCTTATTACCACCGAATTAAGCAACTTATGGCAGAGTTTGATGAAATTGAGATTAGTATTAAAAATCAATCTCGCGCTCCAGTAGGTAAACTAAAAATAAGTGCTCCTAACTCTTTCGGAACAGTGCAATTAAGCAAAACACTGGTTAACTTTGCCCAGAAATATAATCAAATTGAATTAGACGTGAGCTTTACCGACCGTACGGTGAATGTCATTGAAGAAGGGTTTGATATCGCCATTCGAATTGGAGAGCTTAAAGATAATAATTTAATTGCGACTCCATTATCTCAAATTAGATTTGTATTGGTCGCATCTCCCCTTTATTTAGAAAAATTTGGCTATCCTCAAAGCCTACAAGACCTAGAATCTCATTCCTGCATCATCGATACAAACTTTAAAGATCCATATGAATGGGCTTTTTTTGAAAAATCACCTTCAAATGTATTACATACCATTAATGTGAATGGTCGAATTCATTTTGCGAATACAGAAGCCTGTTTAGCTGCAACCATAGCAGGACTTGGCATCGCAAGATTACCCATGTTTATTTTGAAAGATGCACTTATCGGCAAAAAGATTATTCCTATTTTAGAAAACTATGAATTACCGAGAAGAGGTCTCTATGCGGTCTACCCACCAGCAAAACATCTAGCAAATAAGGTGAGAACTCTCATTGATTACTTAAAAGAGCAATATGCGTACCCTGCCGAATGGGAAATTTACGAGTAATTATTTCCAAAATAGAAATAAATATTCAATTTTAGCCTACTTAATCACTTAAAAATTCAACAGTACTATGTATTCATCAAGTTAATTCTCATCGAGATAAAAAATGAATACATCAAACACAACTCCTTATGCGGCATTATTACTCCGTATAACCCTAGCACTTTATTTCTTTGCCCATGCTGGTCTCAAACTATTTGTATTTACACCAGCAGGCACAGCACAATTTTTTCAATCTGTTGGAGTTCCAGGATGGATGGCATATGTGACTATTCTCTGGGAGCTTTTAGGAGCAATATTATTATTCGTTGGTTTTAAACCTCGAATTGTTGCCATAGTACTGATTCCTGTCTTATTGGGTGCAATATTTACTGTACATGGTGCTGCTGGTTTCTTTTTTACCAACCCTAATGGTGGCTGGGAATTCCCATTTATGTGGATTATTTCTTTAGTTGCTCTCGCACTCATTGGTGATGGACCATTTTCTTTAAGTAAATCTTTTAAAAATTAAGCTCGTTAATAGATGAGATGCCATTGCATGAATGGCATTTAAACACCAAATATTCAGCTCATTCAGGATTTTAAAATGAAAGATCTATTTATAATTTTATTACACGGCGTAGGTAGTAATGGTGAAGACTTAGAAGCAGTTGGAGAATTTTTTAAAGCCAATCATTCTAATTTAAATTTTGTCGCACCCAATGCTCCTTTTAGCTTTATGAACAGTAAAGAGGCATATCAGTGGTTTAGCATCGCTGGGGTTAATGAGGAGAATCGCTTTAGTCGGATTAAAGAAGCCAGAGCTCATTTTGATCAAAAAATCCAAGAAATCATTACCCAAAACCAATTAGAAAACCACCTAGATAAAGTCGTTTTTTTAGGATTTTCTCAGGGTGCAATAATGGCTTTAGATGCAGTCGTTTCAGGGCGTTGGCCTATTGCTGGGCTGATTAGCATCGCTGGAAGATTAGCAAGTCCAATCAATAATGAAATTAATAAAAACACGAAAGTTTTATTAATTCATGGTGAATCAGACACCGTTATTCCTCCAACCGAAAGCCAAAGTACATATCAACAAATGCGTGCAGCAAACTTAAATGTTGAGTTGAATATTTTACCCGCTACGGGACATACCATTTCACATTCAGCGCTTCAGTTAAGTCTTGATTTTTTAAACACTATTTAATCCATTTGGCCTAAACATCCAAATCTGAACTTAGATCTTCCTAAATCTAAGTTCCGTACTTTCTCGTCTCAAATTATTCTTCGGAGTTAAAAATGACTACATCAATCCGTGCAGAAGATATTATCAGCCCCATTACTGATACTATAAAAGCGAATAAAAACTCACCACAAGAAGCAAAAAATCTAGGTTTATTTGCTTACGATAAACCAACCCCAGAAAATGCCGTTTTATTACTTATTGATCATCAAGTTGGTTTAATGGCGAGCGTTCGTGATACATCGAGCCTCGCTGAATTAAAAAGTAATGTCCTTGGTTTAGCACGTACGGCCAAAGCTCTTAATATTCCAACACTGATTACATCATCAAACGCACAATGGCAAAACGGCGACACTCTCCCAGAAATTAAATCATTGTTCCCTAATAATTCAATTTATCGACGTACAGGGATCATTAATGCATACGAAGACCCGACTTTTCGTAGTGCACTTGTTAATTTGCTAGAAGCAACAGGTCGAACCCATATTATTATTGCAGGCGTAACCATTGGTACTTGCTGTACTTTCCCGACACTATCGCTATTAAATGATGGATATAAAGTCTACCCAGTCATTGATGCATGTGGAGCATGGAATCAATATGAAGTTCAGGCTGCTACATTACGCATGGCAAATGCCGGTGCAGAGCCAGTAACGACCTTTAGTCTAGCTTGTGAATTACAGGCTGACTGGAAAAAGCCTTCAGCAGATCAAATGCTTGAGCCGTTCAAAGAGAACTTATCGGAATATGGGTTTGTACTACAAAACTTCTGGGATAATGTAGGTACCCCAGCAGTTGAAGATCCTTTTAAAATCAAATAACTGATTTTGCTTAAGCTTTGTATCTTTGATTTTCGTTCAATCTATAGATACAAAGCTTTCTAGTTTTATTTTACTCATTACTGCTTCTAGCTCTAACAGTTCAGCTAATTACTATTATGTGCATATATTTGCGCAATATTATTTAATTCATATCAATTATGAGCAAAATTTTGCTCATCGTCATATTGCTTGATATTAGCTAGCAAAGCTGTCTTTTGACCTTTTCTCTTTAAATTCTTATTAAAGTGTCATATCTA
>NZ_JRVL01000272.1:0-3472 GCF_054823985.1 Acinetobacter sp. GN11
AGTTTTTATTTCACTAGACACAAAAAAATCGAAAATATTAATAACAAAAAAAGGTTTATCATTTAGAAACTCATGGATGATAAACCTTTTTTTAGAAATTCAGTTAATATTTTTGGTCTTAATTGGATTAATTGTATATTTGATGGTGACTTCTAAGAAGTAAATTACTTAGAACTATTGGAACTGTTCTAAAGCTTCTTTTGCTGGCTCATATCCATTGTCGGCAGATTTTTGGAACCAAAATTTTGCTTTTTCATAATCTGAGTAAACATTAGCATACATATAGGCGAGGTTATTTTGAGCCTCAGGTACGCCTTTTTCTGCTACCTTTGTATATAACTCTAGAGCTTTTTCATTATCTTGTTTAACAAGAGTACCATCAGAATAAATATTTGCTAAATTATATTGAGCTTCAGAAAGATTTTGATCCGCAGCTTTCTTATATAATTCTAGAGCTAAATTAATATCTTTATTTATTCCATTCCCTGAAAAATAAGCATTTGCTAAATTATATTGAGCCTTAGCATATCCTTGATCAGAAGATAATTTATAAAATTCTAAAGCTTTTGATCGATCTTTATTTACATAATAGCCATTATCGTACATCAAACCCAAATTATATTGAGCTTCCGGGAAATTGTTTTTAGCAGCTTTCTCATACCAATAGTAAGCTTTTTCTTCATTTTTCGGGGTACCTATTCCTTTGGAATACATTCCTGCTAAATCATTTTGTGCAATAGGTAAGCCTTTTTCAGCTGCCATTTGGAAATAAGAAAAAGCTTTTTGATAATCTTTAGGAGCATCTTTACCTAAGAAATATTTACCGCCTTGTTCATATAATTGGCTTGCTTCACTTTGAGTCTTATTTTGTGGGGGAATAGGTTCTGAGCAGCCTGCACTACCTAATAAAAATATACTTATGAGGCTAGAAATCATTAAATATTTTAAATTCATAATATATCTCTTTTAAATTAATCTGCTCCAACTATATGCCATTCTAGCATTGGATCTCTTTTGATCGCCTCTTGCTTTTCTTTCTCAGCTGCTTTTGTTTCAAGTTCATCTACCATATCTATTGCATCAAGAACGCCTTGAGCTGTCTGGATGGCAGTATTTGTTTTTCCAACCGTATTTCCTAACTCTTCTCCTTTGCCTTTTAACCAGTATTTCACACCTATTGCTGCACCAGCACAGGTGAGACCAACAACTGTAGCTTTTCTAGGATCAAGCCGTTTTATTGCTACTTTAGTACATTTCCCTACAGCAGCAAGCCCAGCTACTTCACCTGTTTTTTCTCCAGCTTTAGATAAAACTAATGTAGAAGATTTTGTTGCAAGTGCTTCTGGGTTTCTGTCAACTATAGCTAATGTTAACTCTACTCCATCTGCAAAATTTCCTGCTTTTGATCCTAATTTATCAACCTTGCTACCGAATTTTTTAGTATCAAATACTTTTGTATGCTGATTACCTTTGAAAATTCGTCCTGTCTGGGGATTTTCTTTATAAAATCGGAATTCCTTAGCTTTTTCCAACCTTTCTTTACTAAACAAAGGCGTATTTTTTGAATGAACAAGACCCCATCTAAAATTGTAATTGTCTATAACTGATGTTCCATCTTTTAAATAACCTAATACATCTGAAGTTTTTGCAGCTACATTACCCGCAGTTTCAAGATGTTCTTTAGTGAAAACTGAAACAGGTCTTCCATTTTGATTTACTTTCTGTTGTAAATCTTTCTGTTCATTTGCCATCTTTATCACTCACAATACTTTTTGAATATTCAATTATTTATGATAGTTACTTCTTAAATAATCGCCTTTCTCATCTGTTTCTTGTAATAAATCAATTTCTTTCAAAATTTTAGGGCTTACTAAAATTATCTCTCTTACTAAGTTATTTTCTATTCTTAGTATTGGCTTAAATTCATTAGTAATTAAACTTTTAACGGATAGGATTGGAAAGTCATCTTTAGGACATACAAATACTGCTTCACCATCATTATTTGTTCTACATTCCATAAGAGTTTTATTATTATCATCGCTTAAGTTAAATTCTAAATTTGGTATAGGATCTCCTACAAAATCTAGGAATTTAATATAAGTATTATCCTCAATAGTTCCACCGAAACGGCTAATATAATAGTGCCATTCATCGCCACCAATCAGAACTTTAACTTTTTCCTGTTCCTGTGATCTGATACGTCCAGTCCTACCATACTGGTCAAGGAAGCCAGTTTTTACTTGTCCATTTGAGTGTAAAACAGAATATTTAATATTAGATGTTTCCTTAAATAGATTATAAACATCTAATTTATTACTAAAAGGAGATTGAACATTAGGGATTTCTGGCAAAGAAAAATTAGCCTTTTCACCACTTTTAAAAAGGTGTTGTCCAGCTTTCGGCTCAAATTTTCCTGATGTAATCAGGGTAATACCATCTTTATTAATAATGATTTGAGAACCACCAGCCATTAATAACCTCAATTTTATAAAAATATTCAGAATTTTGCACTGATATAGCCTAAAATAAATGTATATCAAATGTCTCGTTATTTTACGTAAAATATGACTTTCATCTTAGCTATTCAATTAAACGATAGCATTATTGTTGCAGTTGACAATAAAAGAGTAACTGTAAATGAAACCTTAGATGTGGAGCTTTCTACTACACATTACTCGAAGTTATATGCTTGGGAGCAAGGTATTATTACTGGTACTGGCGAATCAAGAGTGGTTCAGCAATCAGTTGATATATTTAAAAATATAGCAAAATCTGAATTAATAACTTTACCTGAATGTCTAGATATTTCTAAGAGAATACGTACCTTAGAATTAGGTCAAGACCTTGATCAAGTTCATAATGGAAAACTACTTTGTTCTAGTTATAGTCAATCTGGCGCGCAATTATATAAAATTGAAAGATTTGATAAAACATCTCAGCATACACTGAAAAAAGTTTCTCCCATGGAGATTATTATTTGGTTGTTTCACCCAAATGTAGACTTGATTGCAGATAATTTGAAGAGGCTCTATTCTGATCTCAGAGATTATTCTCTATTTTCAACACAAGTTGATTGGATCAATTATTATATCAATAGGCTTACACCAATTTATCAAAAACAAAGTGAAGTCGATCCATTTATGAGTCAAAGCTTTGATATCTTTTTTCAAACAAAAGATGAGCATTTCTTTGGGCATATTCCTAATACACAAAATATTCCTTTAAGTTTTCAACAAGTTTTTAAAAAAAATAGCTATATTAAATAGATATAAAAAATCGAAATAAAGCTAGATTTTACGATGGCTATTACCTTAGGCATAGCCATAAAATTACTGGCTTGTGCATCACTGGTTTGATAAAAAGTTATACGTGTTTTTGCGAGAAACTTTCTTCATACTCCACATACCCATCTTCAATTGCAGGAATAATCTCTACAAACTCGAAGTAGGGCACTGTACAAAATTCAGAGTCT
>NZ_JRVL01000273.1:0-4178 GCF_054823985.1 Acinetobacter sp. GN11
TCAACACACAGGGATGTAGAGCTATTGCTCTAAGAATAAAATGAATAAGGCCGGTTAGGCCACAATTTAGACCAAGTGCTTATGTTAGAGATAGTTTTAGGCTCAGCATTGATGTATTACTTTGCGACAGAAGCCTTCGAAATAGAAAAAAAGCCACCAGGAACTGTTTATTACACAGAGACTGCCGACTCACGTAATTTATCATTTCATAGAAATCACATTGAACCAGTCAAAATCAAACCTGCTGTAGAAGATCAATTTCGCGGTATTGTTCGGCAAGCATATGACTATAGCTGTGGTTCGGCTGCGCTTACCACTTTGTTAAATGGGTATGTCGGAACCAGTTTGACTGAGCAGCAGACCATGAGCGGTTTGCTACAGTATGGCGAATATCAACGCATTATTGAGCGCCGAAGTTTCTCATTACTCGATATGAAACGCTTTGTCACAGCAATCGGTTTAGATAGTGGTGGTTATCGCGGTGAGTTCTCTGATTTAGTAAAACTTGGGCAACCTGCAATTGTTCCAATTTCTTATGCTGGTTTTAAACATTTTGTTGTATATAAAGCTTATAAAGATGGGCGAGTCTATGTGGCTGATCCTGCATTAGGCAATATCAGCTTTGATGAAAGTCGCTTTAAAGAAATTTGGGATAATAATACTTTATTTGTTATTTCAGTCCCCGAATCTCAGCGTAAAGATCTATTGGCTTTAAAAGATGCAGATATGCGTCATGTAGAGGATGCAACCGTCAACAGATATGCTTTTGTTGACGTGCAATATCCGACATTTAATTATGATCGTTTAGCAAATAAAGCCTCAACTATGAGACGCGTATTAGATAACGATAATCACTCTGCAACCTATGGACTACCAATAGAAACCTATATGCGTCTTTATTACAAACGTAAATAGTCAAATTTTAATTTAGTAAAATAAATAAATTGGGTGGGAAAAAACATGAATAATCGATGGATAAAGATGAGTGTATTGGCCTTGAGTATGAGTGCCATTACAGGGACAATTTATGCTGAGGATCAAGTACAACAAGGACAAGTAGGCGGATCGAGCCAAGATGTAAATGCAGGTAGCACAGGAAGTTCTACACCTGTAGATACAACAAACTCGAATACAGCCATAGCAGGAAGCACAGTACAGTCTTCTGATACACCTGCAACGGACAATAGTACGGTACCTGCCACTGAGGGGGGGGCACATCAAGCTGCAACTGCATTACAGAAAAAAGAAGGTGATGCAAGTCAAGAGACGAATTTACAAGAAGTATTTACTTCAAATGAGCGGCAATATTCGTTAATTAAAAAAGGGGGCATTTCATCTTATTATGACCTCGATTACACATATTATCGTGATACACGAATTGATTTAGCTTTATCAGATAATTCATCTCAGCTTAACCGTTTACGTGTCGAAGAAGATGCTAACCATACTTTAACAAATAGTTTTACGGTCCAGTATGGGGTTTTGGACAACTTAACTTTATCGGCAACTCTTCCTTTTGTTGCAAAATCTGAAATTATTCGTGATACGACTACTGCTGGGTTAGGGGATATTTCCCTTGGCGCTCGCTGGGAACCTTTTCCATTAAAACAAGGCCGATTACCATTGGTACTTTTTGGTAGTTTATCTTCTAAGACAGGGGATAGCCCATATGAAATTGGTTTAGATGAGCTATCAACAGGTAAAGGTTACTACTCAGCTGGCGTAGGTGCGAGTACTCGTAAATATATTGATCCAGTTGTTTTATTTGCTTCTGCTTCTGCCAATTATGGTTTTAAAGAAACAGGTTTGAATCAGGCGCGTGGTAGCGGGGCTAAGGGGCCAAGGATTTTAACTTCTTTTGATCCAGGCATTAGTGGCGGCTTCTCATTCGGTTTTGCTTACTCATTTAACTATGACGTGTCATTAACCATGTCGTATCAACAAAGCTTTAATATGAACGCTGAGTTTGAATTTAATAATGGAGATGAATCATATAAATCGCCAGACCAAAGTAGTGCAATGTTGTCTTTTGCTTTAGGTGTGCGTGTTTCACCTGAAACAATTGTTAATGGTACGGTAGGTATTGGTTTAACCGAAGATGCGCCAGATATTTCACTTGGCTTGTCATTCCCGTTAGATATTTTAGGTTTTACTAAAAAACAAAAATAAGGAGATATGCAGGTGAAATATCCTAAATTATGTCCTCTAACGGCGGCAATTGTTATCTCCGGTTTTTCTAGCTTTGCCAATGCTCAATTAGGACAAAACCTAGCTGTTGATATTCGTTCACTATCGATGGGGAATGCTGTAACGGCAGATCCTCCAGGGATTAGTGCAGTTCATTTTAACCCAGCAGCACTAGCGAAAATTGATGGGTTACAAACAGATGTACAAGGTATTCTTGCAAACTTTGATATCCAGCGTGAGTTCTCAGCTCCTCCTGGGTACAACATTTTTGGCTATTCAGACGATCCTCTGGTTTGTAATGATGGACCAGAAATTTCTGCCAATATTTGTACAGATTTTAAAGATTCTGTACATGGTGATGTCGAGTATGCAAGCTTATATGTACCCATTCTTAAAAAAATGGTTGACTTGGGAGCGGGGTATCCACTCGTTGCGCCTACAGCTGGTATAGCCTATAAACCACCAGGCTCAAAAGTAACCTTTGCAACGGCAATGTATGCGCCTTTAGTAGCCGGTTTTGGAGCAGAAAATGGCAATCCTGGTAACTATATGGGACAACAGGTTGCTGTAGAGCGTATTACATATCTATCCCCATCTTTTGGTTATCAAGTAAATGATCATTTATCAATTGGTGCTTCGATTGGTATGTCGTATAACGCGATCGCTTTAAATACTGATTTACGTTTTCCTAATGAAATGATTGGTGTACTGCGTATGGTTGATGATGTGGTGTGTGCACCCTTCAAAGACAATAACGATATGATTACTGATCTGCTCTTATTAGGAATTTGTAATACAAAAGAAGGAATGAATCCATTTAATAAAATGGGGTCACTACAAGTTTCATTAGAACAATCATTAAGCCCTAGTTATAACTTGGGATTGCTTTGGGAGCCGACAGATGATTTTGGCTTTGGTATGGTATATCAAAGTGCTGCCAAGATGCGTCTCAAAGGCAAATACATGATTAATAATGCCAAAGCGCCTCAACAGTTGGTTCAGGGATTAAACTCATCGGCAACTGGGCAAATTTTAGCTGCGATTCTTGGACTACCAGGATATGTTCCTGATACTGAGTCTGGTTTAGTCGCGATGGATTTAGAGTATCCTGCACATTTTCAGGCAGGTATTAAATACAAAATATTTCCAGATTTACAATTAAACTTTGATGTTGGATGGACTGATTATTCTGCTTGGGATAAGTTTAAATTTGAATTTGATAGACAGATTACATTATTAAAAATTGCCAAACTTCTATCGAATGATGTGACTGATAACTCTTTAGCATTGCCATTAAAGTTTACTTCACCATGGAGCTGGGGTATTGGTTTAGAATATTCAGCAACTGATCGTTTGAAGTTACGAGCAGGTTATGAGCCGCGTGCTAGTTCTATTCCTAATGATAAACGTAATACTATGGTTCCGATCAATAATGCGCAATTATTCGGTTTGGGCGTAGGTTATCGTTTTGATACGGATACAGACTTAGATCTTTCTGTCGGTTTCTTACGTAGTCGTGACAATATTCCAGCTTGTAGTAGTACTCTATCGAATAAGTGTGGTGTCGATAATATCTTATTAAACCCTTATTCAGGTTTAGATGTAAAAACGAATACAAAAGTCACAGTACTTGGTTTGAGTTATAGAACAAAATGGTAAAACAGTATAAATGGATGTTTAGCCCTAATTTCGCTATTTTAACCTTATGTGTTGCGATAGCGAATGTTTCTGTTTCTTATGCAGACGGATTTTATACGATTATAGGTCCCGATGGTCGTCCTATGATTGTGCCTAGTAGAAGAGTTGATCAGGAAAAACAGTCTCTCCCTAGCATAGACGTACAGTCCAAAAATCTGCCAGAGAAGACTGTAGCTTTGCCTGTTCAAAAACTTTCAAGGGAAAAAGAACAAACTACAGATTCCTCGAAAAAAGTAGAACAACAAATAGAAAAGAAACTAAATACTGCACCGACTGCACCGACTGCACCGACT
>NZ_JRVL01000037.1:0-9313 GCF_054823985.1 Acinetobacter sp. GN11
TTATAGAGTTCATATGAAATTTAACTCAAAAAGAATAAGTGGTTTTTTAATTTTTACATCTACTATTATTTTAGCTGCTTGCGGTGGTGGAGGCTCAGATCAGAATACCCATGATCAAGCTGAAAATAATTTAGAAAAAGAAGACAAAATTTACCAAGTTTATTATCAACCTTCTGATATTTCTTCAGGTATTTATAGTGACTCTTTTGAAATTACTCAATATTCAATTAAGAATAATGAAGTTTTTTTTGCAAAGTCACATAACCAGCCGTTAGAAACTGAGGTTATAACTGAAAAGAAAATTTTAAATAAAGGGATGTTACAAACCAATATTGTGAAAAGGTTAACATCTAGCAGTTGGACTTATGAATTAACAACTGATTTGAAAAAGAATTTAAAGTTTGAAATTGTGAAGTTGGATGGTGAAAATATCTTTGACCGTGTATTGCCAGGCTATAAAGAAAATAAAAATCTAGAAACAGGTCTTCATAATCAACTTGATAAAAATTTAATTGAATTTTATCAAAACTATAAGAGTGTTAGATTTCCAAAAAATAGTTATTGTTATCGTTTAAAAGAGACTCAATGGAATCAATCTTATATTTCAGATATATCTGGTTTTGATTCAAATCCATCGTTTAGTGAGAAAAAGCAGAAAATTATCGAAAGATATAATAACTTAGGTCCAGATAAAAAGTATTTTAGGCTTCTAAATTCGCAGTGGTACGGCTATAACTTAACTGTTTTAGAAAACGTAGAAACTGGTGATATTCAAAGCGCATTGGGAAATAATAATAACCAGTCTGCTTTTTTTATTAATTTTATATCAAGTAGTGGGTGGGATGCTGATAGAGATTTAGCTTATGAGAAATCTCATCTGTATTCTATAGAAGATAATCCGCTTAATAATGTGCATTCATTAATTGCTTTCAGACAAAAGTTAAAAATCGCAAATCTTGAAAAAGGTTGTTTTGCTTTTAATACTCAAGCAGCTCAAGCTATTCAAAAGCTAAATTTAGTTAACTGGCAACCAGGTGATAGTTCAGATATTGGCCCATTCTTTGGTCGAAGAACTTTTGCCTATGATGTAAGTGAAGCAGAATAAAGTATTGAATATTATTATTAATTGTTTAAATCTTCTTTTTGACTTTAGAGTTTATTAAGAAAGATTTATGCAAATTGTCAGGTGCATGGCAGAAAGTATCATGCTACACTAAGAGAAATCGGGTGTGTTCCCGATTTTTTTATGTGGGGTCGTTCCACGTTGATCAGATTTTAGGCTTGAAATATGACCATTTCAGAGACATGGTTGCTGCCTGACGGGGTAGCAGATGTATTGCCGGAACAGGCACAAGTCATTGAAAAACTTCGCCGTGAAGCTTTAGATTTCCTCGCGGTGCGAGGTTATCAATTGGTATATACACCATTTATCGAATACATCGAATCGTTGTCTTCATTATCAGAATCAAATCAAGACTTAGATTTAGTAACTTTTAAGGTTATTGATCAGCTCTCAGGCCGTTTACTCGGTGTTCGTGCTGATATGACGCCACAAGTTGCTCGTATCGATGCACATGTAAGACCAGTTGAAGGCATTGCACGTTACTGTTATTCAGGGACTGTATTACATACTAAACCACAAAATTTCAATGCCACACGTGCACCTTTGCAATTAGGTGCAGAGTTATATGGCCATGACAGCATCGAAGCTGATGTTGAAATGGTCGATGTCATGCTCGGGTTAATTGAGAACATCTATACTTTACAAGGCGCTCATTTAGATTTGGGCCATGTAGGGTTGTTCCGTAGTCTAGTAAAGTATGCTGGACTGTCAAAAAATGAAGAACATGAACTGTCTGATCTTTATCAAAGAAAAGCGTTACCAGAGTTAGCAGAATTCACTCAAAACCTAAATATGGGTTCTGATTTCTATGCGCTTGGCCGTTATTCTAGTGATCTAGAAGCATTACAGACAAATTTAAGTGCCAATATCTTGCAAGATGCGGAGTTCAAGTCAGCATTAGATGCACTTAAAACAACGCTTGCGCAAATTAAAGGTCGTTGGCCGAATCTCAATATCGGTATTGATGTTGTAGAGCTACGTAGTTATCACTATCACACTGGCTTAATGTATGCGGTATATGCACCAAACCGTGCTGCGCCGTTAGCACAGGGTGGCCGTTACGATGGTATTGGTGAGCACTTTGGTCGCGCACGTCCTGCTACTGGTTTCAGTTGTGATTTATATGCCTTAGGTGCAAATCAGTTCGCAGAGATCGAAACTGTTGTTGCTCCAAAAGGCTCAGAACAGGATTTACTCTCAGCAATTTCGAATGCACGAGCTCAAGGTTTACGTGTCGTTCAATTGTTAGGTAATGATGATTTAAGTTCTATTCCATACGCGACCCATCAACTCGTGGCGCAAAATGGTCAATGGAATATTGAAAAGATTTAAATGCCAACGGTAGTTTTTACTGGTGGTTTCCAATTTTAACAGCATGATGTAATGAGGCTATTATGGGCAAAAATGTTGTGGTACTTGGTACCCAATGGGGCGACGAAGGTAAAGGTAAGATCGTCGACCTGCTCACAGATCAGGCGGCTGCGGTAGTACGTTATCAAGGCGGACATAACGCAGGTCATACTCTTGTCGTAGGTGGTAAAAAAACTGTATTGCACCTCATTCCATCAGGTATTTTACGTGAAAACGTATTGTGCTTAATTGGTAATGGCGTTGTACTTTCACCAGCCGCGTTAATTGAAGAAATGGGAATTTTGGAAGCGGAAGGAGTTCCTGTTAAAGAACGCTTACGTATTTCTCCAAACTGTCCACTCATTTTGCCTAACCACATTGCACTTGATCAGGCACGTGAAAAGAAACGTGGTAATGCTAAAATCGGTACTACAGGTCGTGGTATTGGTCCTGCTTACGAAGATAAAGTAGCTCGCCGTGCAGTGCGTGTTGCTGACCTTGTTCGTGGTGGTGCAGCATTAGAAGAAAAATTGTCTGAGATGCTTGAGTTACATAACTTCCAGTTAACTCAGTTCTACGGTGTAGAAGCTGTTAAATTTGAAGATGTATTGGCTCTTTGCAACCAATGGCGTGAAGTTCTTGCTCCATTAGTAGTTGATGTTACTAAAGTGTTGCATGACTATCGCAAAGAAGGTAAGGCTGTAATGTTTGAAGGAGCTCAAGGCTCACTTCTAGATATTGACCATGGTACTTATCCATACGTTACAAGTTCAAATACAACTGCTGGTGGCGTAAGCTCTGGTTCAGGTATGGGACCTTTACATCTTGATTACGTATTAGGTATTACCAAAGCTTATACAACACGTGTAGGTGCTGGTCCATTCCCAACTGAATTGGTTTACGATGCAGCAGCTGATGCTGGTGATCCAGTGGGTAAACACCTTGGTACAGTAGGTCATGAGTTTGGTGCTTCTACTGGTCGTCAACGTCGTTGTGGTTGGTTTGATGCTGAAATCCTTCGCCGTTCTGTAGATGTAAACTCACTTTCTGGTATTTGCTTAACTAAACTTGATGTTTTAGATGGTTTAGAAGAAGTGAAAATCTGTGTGGGCTATGAAAATACAGATTCAGGCTGTGTAGGTTCTTCTGATGCGGTTTCTTTTGAATGCTTGAAACCAATTTATGAAACTATGCCTGGTTGGAGCGAGTCGACTGTTGGTTTAACTAGCATCGAACAATTACCAGCAAATGCTTTGGCTTATGTGAAGCGTATTGAACAATTAATCGAATGTCCGATTGACATCGTTTCAACTGGTCCAGACCGCGCAGAAACAATTGTTTTACGTCATCCATTCTCTGCTTAATTAGCAAAGATTAAAAAGGCCTCCTGAAAGGGGGCTTTTTTATACCCGACTAAAGTGCAGTTTTTGTTTTATTCGATTCAGATTAAAACATTAAATATAGATAAGGAATGATGGGCTCAGGATGAAGCTGCAACCAACTATTTCAAAAACAATTTTTTATTCTTTTTTATTTGCTATTGGTGGTTCTCCAACACTAGCGATGTTGGTCATTTATGGTCAGACATACCATGACGATTTTTTTATGACTGCTTTTATGAGCTTGTCAGTATTGTTCGCTTGTGTGTTAATTCCTGTGGTGTTCATACAAAATAGTTATTTACTCTGGAAAAGAGAAAGCCCTAATCTTGAAGAGAAAGTTAAGGTATTAAGTCATCTCTATCTTGGCTTAAATGTAATATGTTTGATTTTCTGGATTTATTTGATGACTTTATCGACTTGATCGTTACATAAATACTATGATCATGGAGAAATGAGACATTCAAAGAGTAAGCTGGATTTCTTATAATAAGTGCAAAAGAATAAACAGCTTTTTATCGATTTAGGTGATCCATGTTATGAATAAAAAACTCTTTTTAAGCTTGTGTGCAGCAAGTGTGATGATCATTTCTGGCTGTGCAACAGTAGCAGACATGGCGGGTGCAGATACTGCAACCTTAAATGCTCAATCTGCTCAAGGTTTTAGTAAAATGGTGCAGGAAGCGCGTGGTAAAGGAACTTTGGATACAAGTTCAAGTACCTATAACCGTATTAATGCTGTTTTTAACCGTTTAAAACCGTATGCAAACCAGATGAACCAGACTGGTCAGCCTTTTAGTTGGCAGTTGGCAGTACTGAAATCAGACACCATTAATGCTTATGTAGCACCAGGTGGTAAAGTGGTGTTCTACACAGGCATTGTAAATAAATTGAACCTGACAGATGCTGAAATTGCAGCTGTTATGGGGCATGAAATGACACATGCTTTAGAAGAGCATGCGAAAAGTAAAATTGGTGCTCAAGCTTTAACTGATTTAGCATTAAATATTGGCTTAAGTCAGATTAATGGTGGTAATGTGAGTCAACTAGGGTCGGCTGCGGCTCAGTTAGGTTCACAAGTCGGTGTAGGCTTACCATATTCGCGTAGCTTGGAAAG
The DNA here is from genome assembly GCF_054823985.1 of Acinetobacter sp. GN11. Classification (NCBI taxonomy): domain Bacteria; kingdom Pseudomonadati; phylum Pseudomonadota; class Gammaproteobacteria; order Moraxellales; family Moraxellaceae; genus Acinetobacter; species Acinetobacter sp. GN11. Next base: position 4,970 of record NZ_JRVL01000037.1, read on the forward strand.
TCGTGCGGACCAAGGCGGCTTAATGTTAATGGCGCGTGCAGGTTATAATCCAAATGCAGCGATTACATTGTGGGAAAAAATGAATAAGCTTGAAGGTGGCGGTGGTTCATCATTCTTGTCTACTCACCCATCTAATTCTCAGCGTATTAACGATATGCGTCAAAACTTGCCTGCGGCAATGGCTGTTTATAATGGCCGTAAATAAGATATAAATTTTTTATAGATAAAGAAAACGGATGCCTAAGCATCCGTTTTTTGTTTAAGGGGCAGGGTTGGGCTGCTGGATATGAATGGCTTCAATGCCTTGTAAGACTTCAGCAGGTAGTTCAATTTCAAATGCCTGAATATTTTCTTTAAGTTGGTCTAAATTCGTGGCGCCAATAATTGTGCTGGTCACAAAGAATTGTTGTTTGATAAATGCTAAAGCCATTTGAGTTAAGCTTAGCCCATGTTTCTCAGCCAACTGTGCATATTGTTCAGTTGCCCATTCGCTTTGAGGGTTACTGTAGCGGCTAAAACGTGGAAATAATGTGACACGAGCATTAGCGGGACGAGCACCATTTCTAAACTTGCCAGATAGATAGCCAAATGCAAGAGGAGAGTACGCGAGCAAGCCAACATCTTCATATTTAGCAATTTCAGACATACCTATTTCATAAGTACGGTTGAGTAGGCTGTATGGATTTTGAACACTTACAAATTTGCTGACACCTAACTTTTCAGCCAAATGTAAAAACTTCATAGTGCCCCATGGCGTTTCATTCGATAAGCCAATATAACGAATACGCCCTCGATTAATCTCTTCTTGTAGAGCAAGTAATGTTTCTTCTAGAGGGGTTGTATCGTAATCATTTTGAGCTTGCTGGTTACCATAAGCTAGCGTACCGAAAAAGTTAGTATGACGTTCAGGCCAATGGAGCTGGTAAAGGTCGATATAGTCGGTTTGGAGACGTTTCAGTGAGCCATCTAGGGCTTTAGCAATATGATCGCTATTGAAGCGCGTATGGCCTTCTCTGATGTGTGTTCCTCCAAAGCCAGGTCCGGCAATTTTAGAGGCAAGGAAGACTTTGTCACGCTGACCATTTTGGGCAAACCAATTGCCAATAATGGTTTCAGTTGCACCATAAGTTTCAGGTTTTGGCGGAACTGAATACATCTCTGCCGTATCCCAAAAATATAAACCGTGTGCCAAAGCATAATTGAGTTGTTCAAATGCTTCTTGCTGGGAATTTTGCTCACCAAATGTCATGGTGCCTAAACAAATTTCTGGAAGCTTGAGACCTGTGCGACTAAGTGGGTTAAATTGCATACAGCGGAATCCTTGGGAATTTTGAGTTAGCCTAACGGAGAATATGTATTCAACTTAAATCATAAAATTAGAATAGTTTGTAAGTTTTGTGTATTAACTCATTGTTGCATATAAAAAAAGCAAACCGAAGTTTGCTTTTTATTAAAAATTTAATAAATATTATTCTTCATCATCATAGTCTTCATCAGGAGCAGGTGCTTCTTCTAATGAAACATCAAAAATAAGAATAGCTTTACCATCTGTCTGGATCATGCCTTGATCTTCTAATGTCTTGAGTACACGGCCAACCATCTCACGTGAACATCCCACAATACGGCCAATTTCTTGACGAGTAATGCGAATTTGACGACCATTTGGCAAAATCATTGCTTCTGGTTGTGAAGATAAGTCGATTAAACAACGTGCAATACGTCCAGAAACATCAATAAATGCAAGATCTGTCATTTTACGAGTCGTATTTTTTAGACGGCGAACAAGTTGTGCAAAAACAGCATAGCTTAAGTCTGGATATTGTTTGCTAAGTTCGTGGAAGTTGTCATAAGAAATTTCTGCAATTTCGCAGACATCACGAGTACGAACTTCAGCTGTACGTTGTGGATTCGGTTCGAAAAGCCCCATTTCCCCAAAGAAGTCGCCCGGATTCAAATATGCAACAACAATTTCACGTTCATCATCTTCACGTAAAATAATTGAAACTGAGCCTTTTAAAATTAAATATAAAGATTTCGACTCTGTTCCGGCATCAACAATTGTGGTTCGTTTTGGATATCTGTTGATGTGAGCACGTTTTAACAATGCTTTAACGGATTCAGGTAGTTGCCCCGGAGATAAAGCATCTGTGCTGAGTTGTGAAAAATTTGAAGTCATGCTTAATATGTTCCGAATAGGGTAAACAATTCACACAAGCCCGAGATGAGCTATTATTACACAGAAGAGATGAAATTCCTTATCAACTCATTTTATGTTAGTGTACAAAACAAGGGTCTGTTGACATTTCACAGATGGTTGCGACATAAGACAATTCTTTTAGACGTTACCAAGCAAGAGCTATGAAATTTAACCATTCTAAATAAATAGATCTTAACAACGGAACGTACAAAATAACATGGTCTTGCGCTGTGCCTGCGCTGCTTAAATGGCAACTCAGATTATGGCTGAAATTTCACAAATTATGTAACAAAACTGGACAAAGGATTGCCATTGTCTGGGTTTTGCGTGTTATTTGGATTAATTTTTAGCTCTAACGCAATCCATAGATGAAATGTCAACAGACCCTGCTTAAATTTATAATTTTTTTTAGGTAGTTGCAATGCAAACAAGTGTACATTGGCTAGAGAATGTTGCTTTTGAAGCGAAATCGGATAGTGGGCATAGTGTCATCATGGACGGCTCACCTGAGTATGGTGGTGAAAACCGTGGTCCACGTCCTATGGAGTTGCTATTAATGGGACTTGGTGGGTGTGCTTCGTTTGATATTGTGACTATTTTAAAGAAATCACGCCAAGATGTGACGAATGTTGTATGTAATTTAAAAGCTGAGCGTGCTGACACAATTCCAGCTGTTTTTACTAAAATCCACTTACACTTTGTGGTAACAGGTAAAGCTGTGAAAGAAAAACAGGTTGCAAAAGCAGTTGAATTATCTGCCGAAAAATATTGTTCAGCGAGTAAAATGCTTTCCGATGGTGGTGTAGAAATTACCCATGACTTCGAAATTATTGAAGCTGAATAAGGTACTTTTTTGTTAGAGAGAAAGAAGAAGCTGACATTAGAGTTGGCTTTTTTATTGTCAAAAATAACTAAAAAATAAGAGAGGGAATGAAAGTGAATATTCGTGCTGCTAAATTGGAAGATAGTCAGGCCATATGCGATTTACTTAAACAGATGGGCTATCCCCAGCCACTCACTCTTATCCAAGAAAAATTTGAAATACTAAATAATGACCCTAACTCACAAATTTTGATTGCTGAAGAGAAGGGCAAGATTTGTGGCTTTTTATCTCTCTATTTTATTCCGCAAATTGCCTTACAAGGCGACTTTGCCAAAATATGCTATCTATGTGTTGATGAGAATATGCGTAGCAAAGGAGTAGGGCATTTACTTGTGCAAGAAGCAGAAAGGTTAGCAAAGCAACGGGGATGTGATCGAATGGAACTACATTCAGGTGAACAGCGAACATTGGCACACCAGTTTTACTTACGAGAAGGATATGTGGATGCGCCAAAGTATTTTCGTAAACCTTTAAATTAACGAGCTGTATTTAGAAAAAGCTGAGGATCTACCCGAGCATTATTAAGACTCATACCCCAATGCAAATGTGGCCCTGTTACACGTCCAGTTTTGCCCACCAAACCTAAAGTTTCTCCTTGGTGGATATGTTGGCCTTTCTCTACTTTAATTGCGCTTAAATGGCAGAACATGCTGACTAGGCCTTGGCCATGATCAATCAACACAGTTTGACCATTAAAAAAATAAGATCCGGTTTGGATAACGACACCATCTGCGGGTGCAACGACTTTTTGTCCTACTGGTGCAGGAATATCTAAACCTGAGTGGGGCGCGCGTTCTTCACCATTAAAAAAGCGTTTTCTTCCAAAAGAGTTAGTAAATTTCCCTGAAGTTGGGCGTATAAATGCTGGTAGGGTTTGCCATGAACTCTTTGTAAATGAGCTATAAACATCATTTTGTTCTTTAGCTTCTTGAGCATAACGGTCTAACTGGCTTTGGTTCGGGTTCACATAATCTTGGTTAGTGACTTTAATCCGTTGCTCCGCATAGGGATAGGACTTAACTTCTATTTGAATAGGGGTTTTATTCGTGTCGAGCTGAACACTTCCGAGTGGAGTAGATAACGGAATACCCACGACAGCATAACGTTGCTGACCTTCTTGACTAATTAAAACTGGCTTTTGTTGAAAGGTGACCTGAGTAATATCACTAGTTAAGGGAATAACTGCAATCCCACCGGGTCTTCTGGAGTCTTGTGGAAGCTCGGCAAAGCAATAAAAAGGTATGGATATAAAAAGTAAAGTGGA
>NZ_JRVL01000274.1:0-1318 GCF_054823985.1 Acinetobacter sp. GN11
AAACTTTACAGCGCAAGCAGAAGCAAATAGCAAAGTTGAAGTTAAAAATGCTGTGGGTGAGGTTGTCGGTACTGGTTATGTAGATAGTGCTGGTAACGTCTCGGGTTACTTGAATCAAGTTTATTTAAAAGGTGAGGAACTCACTTTTGTTGTGATTGATCAAGCTGGTAATCGTAGCGTTGAAGTAAAACAAACAGCCTTTCTTGATAATACTGCACCAGAAAATGCTACTAATTTAGTATTTAGCGAAGATGGTTCATATCTAACTGGTATGGCTGAGCCAAATGCTACGATTCAGATATTTGATCAGAATGGTCAATTATTAAATCTTTGGAATAATAATGTTAATTGGGATGGAACATTTAACATCTCTTTATACAGTAACTACTTGCATGGCGAAGAGTTTAAGGTAGTTGTAGTAGATCGGGCTGGTAATTTGAGTGGTGGGGTTACTGTAAAAGCACCGCTTGATGATATTGCTCCTGTGGCTGCAAGTAATCTCACGTTTAGTGAAGATGGTTCATCCCTTTCTGGTGTAGCTGAGCCAAATACCTTCATCCAGATTTTTGATCAGAATGCTCAACAGGTGAATACGTGGAGTCAGAGTGTAAATGCTGATGGTACATTCACTATTTTCTTGGGTAGCTCTAATTTACATGGTGAAGAATTCACAGTTATTGTTAAAGATCGAGCTGGAAATGTGAGTGATGTTGTTTCAGTTAAGGCTCCATTTGATGATATTGCGCCAAATCCGATTAAAAATATTGTACTTGATCCGAACGGTCAAAACTTTATAGCGCAGGCAGAAGCAAATAGTAATATAGAAGTCAGAAATGCTGAGGGTGCGTTAATAGGTCATGGTTCTGCAGATAACGCAGGTAATGTGACAGGTTACTTCTACCAAGTTTATTTACATGGAGAAGAATTAACTTTTGTTGTCATAGATCGAATGGGCAATCAAAGTGTCGAACTTAAGTTCAATGCTTTGGTGGATACCATTACGCCAGATCCAATTGAAAACATCATCTTTGATGAAAATGGGCAAAATTTTACGGCACAAGCAGAAGCCAATAGTTTTATTGGTGTCAAAAATGCTGCGGGTGAGTTTGTCGGTTATGGTTATGTCGATAGCACTGGTAATGTGACAGGCTATTTCAATCAGGTTTATTTAAAAGGTGAGGAACTCACTTTTATCGTTATAGATAAAGCAGGTAATCAAAGTGTTGAATTTAAGCAAAATGCTTTGATTGATGATATTGCACCAAATCCGATTGAAAACATCGTCTTAAATGAAAATGGTCAAAACTTTACAGCGCAA
>NZ_JRVL01000275.1:0-605 GCF_054823985.1 Acinetobacter sp. GN11
GGTCAGTTGCACTGATCGCAAGCGTCGGTGGCACAATATCTACAACGAAGCCATCTGTACCATCAAGTACGTCACCTGTACCCAAGTTACCTGCAAGGTCTGTGTAAGTATTATCCGCCACACTGATGCTTGGTGCTGTGCCTGTGCCATCTGGCGTAAATACTGCTGTCCAAGTGATGTTGTCTGTTGTCGTCAATGCACCTAAGGTACCGCCAACTAGGGTGATATCAGTTGCATCAAAGCCTGCCACTGCTTCACTGAACGTGAAGGTGATGTTCGCTGTTTCGCCTGCCGCAAGTGCAAGGTCATCCGCAGTAATCGCAAGGGTTGGTGGCACAATATCTACAACAAAGCCGTCTGTACCATCAAGCACATCGCCTGTACCCGGGTTACCCAACACATCGGTGTAACTACCATCAGCTACAGTAATGCTTGGTGCGGTGCCTGTGCCATCTGGCGTAAACACTGCTGTCCAAGTGATGTTGTCTGTTGTCGTCAATGCACCTAAGGTACCGCCGACTAAAGTGATATCTGTTGCATCAAAGCCAGTCACTGCCTCACTGAACGTGAAGGTAATGTTCGCTGTTTCACCTGCCGCAAGTGCA
>NZ_JRVL01000276.1:0-2060 GCF_054823985.1 Acinetobacter sp. GN11
TTTAAAAGGAATTAATAGATGAGAAAAATTTTAGGCGCAGCTTCTCTCATTATGTCTACCTGTGTTGTACATGCTGAACAATTAAATGAACAAGAAAAAATCTCTCCATATAGCGCGAATGTTACTTTTGCTAGCCAATATATTTCACGTGGTTTTCAACAAACTTGGGGTAAACCTGCGTTACAGGGTGGACTGGATTATGCCAACCCGAATGGTTTTTTTGTTGGGACTTGGGCATCAAGCGTGAGCTCTAACTATTTGCGAGATGCCTCGGTTGAATGGGATTTTTATACAGGTTATTTAAAAACAATCGATAAATTTTCAATTGGGATGTCAGTTTTTTACTACTATTACCCAGGCGCGAAAAGTACCCCAGAAACGGGGAGTAGCAGTTATAACTATGGTGAAATCGTACCTCAAATTGGCTATGGACCTTTAAGCCTCAAATACTTTGTAACTTACACACCAGATTATGCCGGTTATAACTCTAAAACAATGGGTGGACCTGCTGGTAAACGATCAAGAGGTTCGAGTTATTTAGACCTAAACTTTACCCAGCCTATCAGTGACACTTGGACTTTTGGCGCTCACTATGGCTATGAAAGAATCAAAAACTTTTCAGAATCTAATTTTCAAGATGTTAAAGCTGAACTCGTTAAAGATTTAGGTGATGGCTGGACTACAGGACTAGCGTATACAAAAGCATGGGATAAAAATAGCTACTATCAAAAGTATAGTAATGGTGAGACAGACGCACCTATTTCAAATCCGATTGACTCGACTTTTACAGTGTCTGTAAAAAAAGTATTTTAAATTAGATTTAATAATAATGGCTTTTAACTGCGCTTGGGCATCTGTAAATTTAAACTTCCAAACGTAGTTAAAACTGAATTTCTATTTATTTTTTAAGTTAATTACGGCTGAATTGAGAATAACTGCGATTGAACTCAGCATAAGTTTGAAAGCTTCTCATAATTTTCATCCATAAAACTTATATGGACTTTTATTAAATTCAATATTGATGATATGAAATAAAATGAATAGTAAGCTAATGTTTATTCCATAAAAAAACATCATAATGAGATATAACCTTTATTTATAAACCTTGTCCTAAGCTATTATGAAAATTGAAGATATTGAAGCTTTTGTTTGTTTTGTCAATGTTCAATCTACCAGTCTGGCCGCCCAGCAATTAGGTATTTCACAACCTGCTATTACTAGAAGGATCCAAAATCTAGAATCAGATTTGGGATTACAACTTTTTGACCGTAATACACGCCCTCTAAAATTGACTCAGCTAGGATTTCAAATTTTTGAGCAGTGTGCACAGGTTACTGCTGAAATAGATGCATTAGGGCAACTAGTGAACAGCTATAAATTATCGACCCAAAACTTACGGATTGGTATAGCGACAAGTCTATCAGACACGATCTTGTCAGGTATTTTAGAAGACTTAAAGCAAAGTTATCCAACATTAAACTTAGAAATTAGCACAGGTTGGGGTATCGATTTATTAGATAAATTTAAGGAAAAAAAGCTAGATTGCATTTTTTCAACAACAGCTCAAACTTATGGGCAGAATGGCCAGATAAACATGGAAATTTTAGGACAGTTACAAATTGTGCCGACTGTTTCTAAAAAATTAAAAAAGATGTCTGTACAGCATCTTGCCGATTGTCAGTCTTTAGGATGGATTCTTAATACTGAAGGATGTGGTTTTCGCCAATATCTTGTATCGGAATATCATAAATTGAATCAGTTACCTAATATAAAAATTGAGGTTACAGGAACCAATTTGCAGATGAATTTATTGGCTCAAGGTCTTGGAGTAGGGTTATTACCTAAAGAGGTTTTTGAAAAGAGTATTTATGCTGCTCAACTTACCTCAATCGAACTTACTGACTTCAATTTATCAGTGCAACTTTTTTATATGATTCAACCCGATTTGAATGAAGTCTATCAATCAATTTGCCAAGAGATGAGCCGTAAAGTACAGAGCATACTAGGATGGGGGTGAAATAAAATATCAAGAAATTTTATTGAGCATAATCAATATAAAA
>NZ_JRVL01000277.1:0-783 GCF_054823985.1 Acinetobacter sp. GN11
GATGACATTATTAACACCGCATTAAGACTTTTTAACTCGTATAGCTATAATTCTATAGGGGTAGATCGCATCATTAATGAATCTGGCGTTGCAAAAATGACTTTCTATAAGCATTTTCCATCGAAAGAAAAGTTAATTGAAGAATGCCTACTTCTACGGAATACGCTTTTACAAAACTCTCTGACTGCTGCCTTATCACAACATGATGAGTTAGACCCTCTCGCGAGAATTAAAGCAGTATTCTTATGGTATTCCGACTGGTTTAATAGTGAAGATTTTAATGGTTGTATGTTTCAAAAAGCTTTAGAAGAAGTTTTAAAACAATATCCATCAACGCATCAACCTGCCACTTTGTATAAAGCTTGGTTGACTCAACTGATGCAAAATCTTCTTAACCAATATGATGTAAAAGAACCAGTTCCTTTATCTTTATTACTCGTTAATATATTGGAAGGTATGACCATACAAGCTCAGGTCGAACATGGTTCAATAAAAATTTATGATTATTGGAATCGAGTTGAAAAGTTAATCGACTTTGAAAGAGCTGCTTAAAAATAAAGCGCGACATTCTTCTTCTTATATTAATATTCTTCTTCTCTATCACGCTGCGTCTGAAAGTCATTTTGGTTCAAAATTAGATGTTTTTTTCGACCCTACCGAACCAAAATATACAGACCTGTCTGTACAAAACAGATTATATATTTAAAAAATAAAAACTCAATCATTTTTTATGTTTCATTTAACGATAAATTAGATTTAACTATTTATCGGAGTGAAATAGGA
>NZ_JRVL01000278.1:0-2177 GCF_054823985.1 Acinetobacter sp. GN11
AGGCATAAAAAAACCAGCTTACGCTGGATTCTTTGTAACACCAAATTCAATATTTGAAAATGGTGCCCGGGGCCGGACTCGAACCGGCACGCTTTGTGGGCGGGGGATTTTAAATCCCCTGTGTCTACCTATTTCACCACCCGGGCATGTGCGCAATAATAGATGACAAGAAGCAGATTGGCAAGAGAAAATCAGATAGTTTGCTTTATTTTCAATCAGTTCGTACGTCTATTTAAAGATAAGATCTATTTAAGTCATAATTTCTTCATCAAATTGATATCAGTTGTTCATCTTCTGTACCTAAGTTTAAAGCACTCATTGCTTAAAACTTAGGTAGTTGTATGTCAGAGAAAATTTCACGCCGAGAATTAATTCAAAAAAGTCTATTCGGTTTTGGGGCGCTGTCTTTGCCTGTAGCTTTTACAGGTTGTAATGATGGCTCAGACGATGAAAATACAGATGCACAAGCAGATTTTTTACATGGAGTTGCGAGCGGCGACCCTTTGCAAGATAAAGTGATTCTATGGACACGACTAACACCACTAGACCTTAGTTCGCGTCTTAAAGTAACTTGGGAAATTGCTACTGATAATCAGTTTAAACAGAATTTAAAAACGGGAATGGTTGAAACGACCAAGACTGACGATTTCACTGTAAAGGTAGATGCAACAGGACTACAGGCAAATACCATTTATTATTATCGTTTCCGTTTTGGTAATAAAGTTTCCGCTGTTGGTCAAACTAAAACACTACCAATAAGCACAAATAAAGTTAGTTTTGCAGTATGTTCTTGTTCTAACTATCCTGCGGGTTACTTTTATGTTTACCGTGAGATGGCAAAGCAAAATGTCGATGTAGTTATTCATTTGGGTGATTATATTTATGAATATGGGGCAGATGGCTATGCGACGGAAGACGCCGTAAAACTTGGTCGAACCTTACCATCCGATAATAATAAAGAAATTATTAAACTAGAAGATTATCGCAAACGTTATGCGCTATATCGTCAAGATAAAGACTTGCAGGCAGCTCACCAGCGTCATCCTTTTATTGTGATTTGGGATGACCACGAGTTAGCAAATGATGCTTGGCGAGATGGGGCAGAAAATCATCAGGATAATGAAGGGCCTTTTTCTGATCGTAAGTTAGCTGCTCTACAAGCTTATTTTGAATGGATGCCTATTCGTCCCGTTTCTAGTGCAGATCATCTAAATATTTACCGACAGTTTAATTTTGGCTCGCTCGTACAGTTAACAATGCTAGATACACGCATTATTGCGCGAGATAAACAGCTTGAATATGCTGATTACATGACAGCTGTAGGTTTGAATGCTCAAAAGTTTCAGACTGACTTAACGAATCCAAAGCGTACTTTAATGGGTTATACACAAAGGGATTGGTTGGTTGATAAATTAAAGCAATCTACAACAACATGGAATGTGATCGGACAGCAAGTCTTAATGAGTAAGATGTGGATTCCTGCTGAATTATTGTTGTCTTTAGGACAAATTACTTCGGGTGGAGCTTCTGCTGAAACCTTGGCTAAAATGAATGCTCAGGTTGCAGAATTAGTCACTTTGAAATTACGTTTAGAGCAAGGTGATCCAACTTTAACCGCTCAAGAAAAGGCGAGAGTCACAACAGTGGTGCCATATAACCTTGATGCTTGGGATGGTTATTATGCGGAACGTGAAAACGTGTATGAAAACTTAGCAAATTTAAATAAGAAAGTTATTGTTCTGGCAGGCGATACTCATAATGCATGGGCATCTTATTTGCATAGCCAAAAAGGTCAGTATGTTGGGGTTGAACTGGCGACAAGTTCAGTTTCTTCACCAGGTCTTGAAAAGTATTTGAGTATTCCAATTGCTCAGTTGCAACAGTTTGAATTTGCCTTTACTACGCTTATTGATGAATTGGCTTATTGTAATTTAAATCAGCGGGGTTATTTGGTGGTTACACTAGATGATAAGCAGGTGCAGTCAGACTGGATTTTTGTAGATTCAATTAAAAGTGCAGAATATAAAGTAGATGCAAGTCGAAACTTTCAATTGGTGTTTGATAAGAATTTAACACCTGAAAAAGATAAGCAAAAAACTGCCTAAATAGATCGAGTGGAGAAGGGTGCTAATAGGCATCCTTTTTTATAGGCATAAAAAAACCAGCTTACGCTGGAT
>NZ_JRVL01000278.1:2277-15649 GCF_054823985.1 Acinetobacter sp. GN11
CGAAAGTGACAGGAACGATAGGACGACCATCTGTAGATACTTTAGGTACTTCTCCTGAAGGAATAGGGGGGCGAGTAGTACAAGAAACGCACAGTAAAGTCCCGGTAACCACTAATAATGTTTTTTTCATGCAGATTTCCCTCAAGCCCACCTTGGATTGCATTTAGTTTTAGTCAAATTTTTTTATATGATATGAATTATGTCAATTTTTCTGGAGTCCATTTTGACAACTCAGTATGAACTACATCGGCAGATTTTAGAAGTCATTGCTTTGATTCCTTACGGAAAAGTTGCAACTTATGGGCAAGTGGCTCGTATGGCAGGGTTACCTAAACATGCCAGATTAGTGGGCTATGTTTTGAAACATCTTGAAGCGGATCATCAAGTCCCTTGGTATCGGGTTATTAATTCTCAAGGCAAAATTAGCCTAAGCAAATTTAATGACAAGAGTGAAAGTGTTCAGCAGTTAAAGCTAGAAGCTGAAGGAGTTTATTTGTTAAACGGTAAAGTAAACTTAAAGCAATTTGCTTGGCAGCCATAAAGATACTAAAAAGGCTATTTATTTAAAAATCATTGCCTAAATTATTAGAGTTAACAAAATAGGCAATATGAAAGTTAGCGAACAATTAAAACAGGAATATGACTTTCGCCTAAGACTTTTTGTGCAACACTACCAAGTACAAGTTTTCGAACCCCTGTACGACCATGAGAACCCATTACAATCAGATCTGCATTTAGATCTTGAGCGGCTTGAATAATTTCTTCATGTACAACAAAACCTTCCAGTAGTTTGGTTTCGACAGTAATGCCTTCATCGGCAAATTCTTGCTTTGCGTGTTCTAAAATATCGAGTAAATAGGTTCTTGTCCGTTCAATCAACTCATTCGTTTGACCAGTTTTTACATAAGCGTCAGCAATAAACGGATCAAGAGCCATAACTTGCACAACTGTAATTTTGCTATTTAATGCTTTTCCCAGTTTTATTGCCTCTTTCATGGCAATCATAGAAGTTTCAGAACCGTCAATTGGTACAAGAATATGTTGATATAACATGAGTGTTTTCCTTATTGTAATGATGCTTATTTATTCAATACTTTATACTTATTTTTTGACGATTTAAATTCAAGCACGTAATCATTTGTGATTTTATAACAACAAATTTTTGTAGATATATTTTTATAGATTCCGCAAATTTTCCATATGTGTAGATAACGCATCTATATCTTCTGTTTGTAAATATTCGCGTATTTTCAAAATTTGCTTCTCATCTAAATCATACAGTTTTAAAGCAAGCAGTTTATTGATTTGTTCTTGAGGAAAACGATATTTAATAATTTTCGCAGGTACACCACCTACAATTGCATAGGGTGGAACATCTTTAGTTACCACAGCTCCAGTTGCAACTACTGCACCTTCACCAAGTTTGACCCCTTGCATAATCATTGCACGGCTACCAATCCAGCACCCATCGGCAATTACAGTATCACCTGCTGCTAAAAAGCTGCGGGTATCAAAAGGAAAAGTCGAAATCCAATCTTGTCTATGAAGTTGGTTACCACCCATCATAATTACGCATTCAGCGCCAAAACAAACAAAATTACCAATACGAAGTTGATCAATTGGTTTATCAGGTGTCGAGGCTTTGTCATGTAAATAACGCACGACACAACGTTCAAAACCTTGATCCCAATAGGCTGAATAATAAGAATAATGACCACTGATATGGATATTCGGGTTTTTAACAGTTTTATGGATAAATTCAAATTCACACCAATGACGAACTGGAGTGTTAATTAAAGATTTATCCATTTGTAATTTCCCAAAAATATATCAATGGTATTGAATAAAAACCCCTCATAAAGAGGGGCTAGTTGTGTATTATCTTAGAGATATTCTACACTTACGACTTCATATTCGACTTCGCCTTGAGGAGTTACGATTTTCACTTCATCGCCTTCACTCTTACTCAAAAGACCACGTGCGATTGGTGAGTTCACCGAGATTTTATTAATTTTAAAATCTGCTTCGTCGTCGCCAACAATTTTATAAGTTTTACGTTCTTCAGTATCAAGATTTTCAATTGTTACTGTTACACCAAAAACAACACGGCCATTTTGCTCAAGTGTTTTAACATCAATTTCTTGAGCAGCGCCTAATTTACCTTCGATATCCTGAATACGACCTTCACAGAAACCTTGCTGTTCACGCGCAGCATGATATTCAGCATTTTCCTTTAAGTCACCATGTTCACGTGCTTCAGCAATAGCTTGAATAATACGTGGACGTTCAACAGATTTTAAATGTTGTAATTCTTTCTCTAAGGCAATTTTACCTTCAGGGGTCATTGGATAGCGTTGCATTTTGGTCCCTCTTAATTTGAGAAAACACAGTTAAAAAAAATGAAAAAATCCCGCCACCGATAAGGTGACGGGACTTATCGGTAACAAATTAACCTACAGTTAAATCTTGCAAGCGGTATACATCCATTGGCAATTTCACATCAAAAGCTTGGCAAACAGCTTCTGCACCATTGATAGTCGTTGTGTAATACACTTTGCCTTGTAGGGCAGCACGACGAATCATTGCAGAGTCATATTGAGCCTGTTTACCTTCAGTGGTATTGACAATAAGGTGTATTTCACCATTTTTCAAGCGGTCAACAATATGTGGACGACCTTCAGTTACTTTATTCACAGATTCACATTCTAAACCTGCTTCTTTAAGAACTTTGTATGTACCACCTGTTGCAATAAGCTTGAAGCCATATGCAGCTAATTTCTTAGCGATATCTGCAATATATTTCTTGTCAGATTCACGTACTGATAAGAAAGCATTTTTGACTTCGCCTTCGGTTGGTAAACCAGGTAAGCGATCATTTGAGCCTAAAACAGCTTTATAGAATGCTTCACCAAATGTTTTGCCAACACCCATTACTTCACCTGTAGATTTCATCTCAGGTCCAAGCATTGGGTCTACGCCTTGGAATTTAGCGAATGGGAAAACAGCTTCTTTCACAGCAAAGTGTTTTGGAATGATTTCTTTAGTAAATCCTTGAGATTCAAGCGATTGACCAGCCATACAACGTGCAGCTACTTTTGCTAAAGAATCACCAATACATTTCGATACGAATGGAACTGTACGTGAAGCACGTGGGTTAACTTCAAGAACGTAAACATCTTCGCCTTTAACTGCGAACTGTACGTTCATCAAACCAACCACACCAAGTTCTTTTGCCATCGCAACAGTTTGACGACGCATTTCATCCTGAATTTCTTTAGATAAAGAATAAGGAGGAATTGAACATGCAGAGTCACCTGAGTGAATACCTGCTTGTTCGATGTGTTGCATGATACCGCCGATCACAACGTCTTTACCGTCAGATACACAGTCAACATCAACTTCAGTTGCATCATCAAGGAAACGGTCAAGAAGAACAGGGGCTTCGTTAGATGCCTGAACTGCTTCACGAAGGTAACGTTTAAGTTCTTCTTCGTTATATACGATTTCCATTGCGCGACCACCTAATACATAAGATGGACGAACAACTAACGGATAACCTACTTTCGCAGCTTCAGAGATACCTTCTTCAGCAGATTTTACAATGCTGTTGTTTGGTTGACGAAGCTGTAAACGTTGGATCATTTGCTGGAAACGTTCACGGTCTTCTGCACGGTCAATTGCATCTGGTGATGTACCAATAATTGGTGTACCTGCTTCTTCTAAAGCACGTGCCAATTTAAGAGGTGTTTGACCACCGTACTGTACGATCACGCCTTTTGGCTTCTCGGTACGTACAATTTCAAGTACATCTTCAAGTGTTACAGGTTCGAAATACAAACGATCTGATGTGTCGTAGTCAGTAGAAACAGTTTCAGGGTTACAGTTAACCATGATTGTTTCATAACCATCTTCACGCATAGCAAGCGCCGCGTGTACACAGCAGTAGTCAAATTCGATACCTTGGCCAATACGGTTTGGACCACCACCAATCACCATGATCTTGTCACGATTTGATGGATTTGCTTCACACTCTTCATCGTAAGTTGAATACATGTATGCAGTACCAGATTCAAACTCGGCAGCACATGTATCAACACGTTTGTAAACTGGGTAAACACCCAAATTCCAACGTTGTTTACGGAATTGTTTTTGTGAAATACCCATGAGGTCAGCAATACGTAGGTCAGATAAACCTTTGCGTTTGAAAGCACGGATATTGTCAGCGTTTAAGTCACCAAAACCTAAAGATTTTACTTCAGCTTCAGTTTTAACGATGTCTTGAATTTGGATGAGGAACCAACGGTCAATTTTGGTTGCTTCAAACACTTCATCTAAAGAGAAGCCATGACGGAAAGCATCTGCTACATACCAGATACGCTCAGGGCCTGGAACTTTAAGCTCTTTTAAAATGGTTTCTTTTGCATTTGTTGCACCAGCTTCGATTTTTTCATCAAAACCGCTTACACCAACTTCAAGACCACGTAATGCTTTTTGTACAGATTCCTGGAAGTTACGGCCAATAGCCATTACTTCACCAACAGATTTCATCTGAGTGGTTAATACAGGTTCTGCTTGTGGGAATTTCTCGAAGTTAAAACGAGGAATCTTCGTTACAACATAGTCAATCGATGGTTCAAAGCTTGCAGGAGTCACGCCACCAGTGATGTCATTTTTCAATTCATCAAGAGTATAACCAACAGCAAGTTTTGCTGCGATTTTTGCGATTGGGAAACCTGTTGCTTTAGAAGCAAGAGCAGATGAACGTGATACACGAGGGTTCATCTCAATAACAACCATACGTCCATCTTTCGGGTTAATACCGAACTGAACGTTAGAACCACCTGTTTCAACACCAATTTCACGAAGAACTGCAACCGAAGCATTACGCATCAATTGATATTCTTTGTCTGTTAATGTCTGAGCAGGAGCAACAGTAATTGAGTCACCGGTGTGAACGCCCATTGGATCGAAGTTTTCGATCGCACATACGATAATACAGTTGTCATTTTTGTCACGAACAACTTCCATTTCGTATTCTTTCCAGCCAATTAAAGATTCATCAATCAATAACTGGTGAGTAGGAGAGAGGTCAAAACCACGCTCACAAATCTCAAGGAATTCTTCACGGTTGTATGCAATACCACCGCCCGAACCACCCATTGTAAATGATGGACGGATAATTACTGGAAAACCAAAGCGTGACTGGATTGTTAAAGCTTCTTCCATTGTTTCAGCAATGGCAGCTTTTGGACATTCCAAGCCAATTTTACGCATAGCGATATCGAAGAGTTTACGATCTTCGGCTTTCTCAATCGCTTCTTTGCTCGCGCCAATAAGTTCAACATTATATTTAGCAAGAACACCGTGCTCATCAAGTGCGAGGGCACAGTTCAATGCAGTTTGACCACCCATAGTTGGCAATACTGCATCTGGACGTTCTTTTTCAATAATCTGTGCAACTGTTTGCCAAGTAATCGGCTCAATATAAGTTGCATCAGCCATTGAAGGATCTGTCATGATGGTTGCTGGATTAGAGTTAACCAAAATAACACGATAGCCTTCTTCACGAAGTGCTTTACACGCTTGAGCACCTGAGTAGTCAAACTCACATGCCTGTCCAATCACAATCGGGCCAGCACCAATAATTAAGATGCTTTTAATATCCGTACGTTTAGGCATTATTCGCTCCGTAATTACTGTTTAGATGCTTCGATAAGTTCGATGAAATGATCGAACAAAGGTGCACAATCATGTGGACCAGGGCTTGCTTCAGGGTGACCTTGGAAGCTGAAAGCTGGTTTGTCTGTACGGTGGATACCTTGTAAGGTGCCATCGAACAATGATTTATGCGTTGCTTTTAAGTTAGCCGGTAAAGTTTCTGCATCTACAGCAAAACCATGGTTCTGTGAAGTAATCATCACTGTACCATCTTCAAGGTCTTGTACAGGATGGTTAGCGCCGTGGTGACCATGGTTCATTTTTACAGTTTTTGCACCAGAAGCGAGTGCCAGAATTTGGTGACCTAAGCAGATACCAAATACAGGTAATGTTGTGGTTTCAACAATAGTTTTTACAGCTTCGATCGCATAATCACAAGCAGCTGGATCGCCAGGACCATTTGAAAGGAATACGCCATCCGGATTAAGTGCCAATACTTTTTCAGCCGGAGTTTCTGCAGGAACAACGGTTAGTTTACAACCGCGGTCTGCAAGCATACGCAAGATGTTGGTTTTGACACCGTAATCGTATGCAACTACATGATATTTTAATTCAGGTTGAGAGAAGCCTTGGCCTAAGGTCCATGAACCTTCAGACCATTCAAAACCTGTTGGATCACAACATTCTTTTGCAAGGTCTAAACCGTTTAAGCCACCAAAAGCACGTGCTTTTGCAATAGCTTCTTCTTCCGTAATATTTTCGCCAGCAAGGATACATCCGTTTTGAGCGCCAGTCTGACGTAAAATACGAGTCAGTTTACGAGTATCGATATCTGCAATAGCAACAACATTATGCGCTTGCAAATATTCACTCAACGACTGCTCAGCACGGAAGTTACTGTGTAGTAGGGGAAGGTCACGAATAATTAAACCATTTGCCCATACTTTATGGATACGACCAGATTCAACGTCTTCCGCGTTGCAACCAGTGTTACCAATATGAGGGTAAGTTAATGTCACAATTTGTTGTGCATAACTTGGGTCAGTCAAAATTTCTTGATAGCCTGTCATGGCTGTGTTAAAAACGACTTCTCCAGTCGTACTTCCCGATGCGCCGATTGACGTTCCTTTAAAGATCGTTCCATCTGCGAGGGCTAAAATGGCGGGGATGCTCAAACCAAAGCTCCTGAATTTCGGCTGTAAAAAAGCGAGTAGACCCAAAAAAGATCGGCGATGTTTGGATAAAACATGCCCTCCCTATCGGTCTGCCCGCTTGTAACTTAACAGCGCATTATACGCATGGAACCCCTCAAAGTCTATTTCTTTTCTGCTAAAAAATATAATTCATTGCTTGCTTTTTATAAAAAAATTATCCACTCATCTGAATCCGATACTTTTGATAAATTGTCTGACAATTTGCAAGGTGAATTCTTGGAACTGGATTTATTGTATTGCTAGTTAAAAAATAAACAATATGAGGAAATAGTATGAGCAATAATGAAGTTTCAAAAGAGGTGAGTGAAAAAACTCAAGCAGTAGTTGAATCAGTAAAAGCTGAGGTTAATGAAGTGAAAGAAACCATAGCTGCGACTACAACTAAGGCTAAAAAAACAGTAACCGCTAAAACTGCACAGGTAAAAGAAACTGTTGCTGAAAAAACTGAGCAAGTTAAAGAAGTTGCTTCGGAAGCAAAAGCTCAGGTAAAAGAAGCTATTACTGAAACTCAAGAGCAAGTCAAAGAAGTTTTAAGCGAGACTCAAGAGAAAATTGAAGCTGAAACTCACGAATTAAATAAGAATATTCAAAATCAAATTGGTCAAATTAAACAAGATATTTTACAACGTCTTGATGTAATTAAAGCTCAGTTTAGCACTTCACAAGAAGGGTTGTCTGACCTTAAAAATGCTTTGAAAGCAGAAATTAATGCCCTTATTGAAGATTTAACAAAAGTGAGCAAAGAGCTTAAAGGTGATATTAGCCAGATTTCTTTGAAGCACAAAGATTCTTTAAGTGAAAGTATTAAGCGTACTAAAAATAATGCAGTCGAAGCTTGGAATAAAGCAAGAGACAATTAATGATCTCTGCTTTGGTCCAGCTATAAAAAAGCGAGAATTAATTTCTCGCTTTTTTATTTTTAGAACTGATGTAACCAGTCACGTTTATTATGGAAATCTGCACTTTTTCCACTATGCTGCATTGCATAGTACTGCATACCATCTTTAGTCTTTAAAACTGTAGTTAAACCTAAATAAAGGTTTGACCATTTCAAGCGATGCTCTTGCATAAATTGCCCTAAATCGAGACTAACATTTAAGCCATAGTGAGTGCGCTTGAGGTGGTTCAGTTCAATATCGTAAGCAGCAAGGGGAGGTATACTTTCTGGATAGCGATATTCTTCAAACTGATATGTCTGCCATGCTTGAGAAGGGGAAAGGTTAATTTCCCTGTAATAATCTTCATCATGCACGCCAACAAAAATCTCGAAACAAGTTTCTTCCCACAAAAAATCTTGACGTGGATGAGCCGCGACTTCTTGAGGCCAGATAATAAGTTGATTTGGATCACGAATCCAAAAACCGATATTTAAGGTAGAGGATGCTTGCTGTTCAATTGCGCCAACAACAGAAACAGCATGAAAACGATCAAAAGCTGAAAGTTCGTAACTTGCCATAGTTTGTCAAATTAAATTAGTTTGCTAGATGAGCGTGACGAACAAGATTAGACAAATGTTGGTTTTGTTTAGCTGCCTTTTTGTAAAGCAAAACAATTTTACCAATTTTTTGAACAGCTTGAGCACCTGTTGCTTCTACAATTGCGTCAATTGTTGCAGTACGCGCTTCACGGTCTTCACCAGCAATCTTAACTTTAATAAGTTCATGGTCATTTAAAGCACGAAGCGTTTCTTCGATTACCGCGTCTGTTAAGCCTTGTCCACCAATCATGACAACTGGATTAAGCACATGACCAATTTGACGTAAACGTTTACGTTCATGGATAGATAAAGCGGCCATTAAAAATACCTGATTTTAAAAACGGCTTAGTATAGCAAAAAACTTAAATCCAGATGTACGAAAAACTGTATAAATAATCGATCAACATTATTGGAAAAAAACTGTAAAACTTAGTGAGTTTACGCTACATCCGTACTGTAATGAGAGTAATTTTCACGTACAATGAACGATCAGAAGTTTTTTTGATATTTAGTGAGTTATGGCAACACGCATTACAAACCAGAAACTGTCGAAAAGTAGTCGTGTATGGATGAGGGAACATCTGGACGATCCTTTTGTAAAAAAAGCACAAAAGGAAGGATATCGCGCTCGAGCAGCTTATAAACTTCTTGAAATTCAAGAAAAATATAAGTTGATTAAGCCAGGCATGACTGTAGTAGATTTAGGCGCGGCTCCTGGTAGTTGGTCTCAAATCGCTGGGAAACTTGTTGGTAGCAAAGGTTTAGTCATTGCTTCCGATATTTTACCTATGGATGCTTTGCCTGATGTCACTTTCTTACAAGGAGACTTTAGAGAAGAAGATGTATTTGAAAATTTGTTAAATATTTTAAATGGGCGACAAGTAGACATTGTAATTTCTGATATGGCCCCCAATACATCTGGTAATAGGGCTGTTGATCAACCTAGACAGATTTACTTATGTGAACTGGCTTTAGATTTTGCTCAAAAGGTTCTTGGTCCGAATGGACAACTTGTAGTTAAAGTGTTCCAAGGCACAGGATTCGATGAGTTTCGTAAACAAGTAGTTGATAGTTTTGATGTGTTAAAAACAGTAAAACCAGCAGCTTCTCGTGCACGATCTAAAGAAGTTTTTTTGGTTGGACAAGGGCGTAAGAAAGCATTGCGATAAAGTTTACTTGCCAAGCTCCTAAAAATTGTGCATTTTGTACTTTTAGGTTATCCGCAAGCAATACAGTTGCTGCTTTTATGACGATCGGCCAAGTTTGGGCATGATCAAATTAGATCGATATGGGAATAAAGCTTTGAGCGATTACTTCAAGAATGCCGTATTGTGGCTAATAATACTTGGTGTTCTGATTTTAATTTTCAGTAATATCAGTGACCGCAACAAGCCTACTGCTATGAAATATTCAGATTTCGTTGCAGCGGTGAATAGTGGCCAAATTAAGCAAGTCACAATTGACGGTTTAAATATTAATGGTGAAAAAACTAACGGATCACAGTTTGAAACTGTTCGTCCGCAAGTTGAAGACACTGAGCTTATGCCAAGCTTAAATAAACAAAATGTTGTTGTTGAGGGAACAGCTCCACAACGTCAAGGCATTTTGATGCAACTTCTCATTGCTAGTTTCCCTGTACTGTTAATCATTTTGTTATTCATGTTCTTTATGCGTAACATGGGTGGTGGTGCAGGCGGAAAGAATGGACCGATGAGTTTTGGTAAGTCGAAGGCAAAAATGCTTTCTGAAGACCAGATCAAAGTCAATTTTGCTGATGTCGCCGGCTGTGATGAAGCAAAACAAGAAGTTGTTGAAATTGTAGATTTCTTAAAAGACCCTGCAAAATTCAAACGTTTGGGCGCTACTATTCCTCGTGGCGTACTTATGGTTGGTCCTCCGGGTACTGGTAAAACGTTATTAGCTAAAGCAATTGCTGGTGAAGCGAAAGTTCCTTTCTTCAGCATTTCAGGTTCTGACTTTGTAGAAATGTTCGTGGGTGTGGGTGCGTCCCGTGTCCGTGATATGTTTGAGCAAGCGAAGCGTCACGCGCCATGTATCATCTTTATTGATGAGATTGATGCAGTTGGTCGTCACCGTGGTTCAGGTACGGGTGGTGGTCATGATGAGCGTGAACAAACTTTAAACCAGATGCTTGTGGAAATGGATGGTTTTGAAGGCAATGAAGGTGTAATCGTTATTGCTGCAACTAACCGTTCTGATGTGCTTGATAAAGCATTATTGCGTCCTGGTCGTTTTGACCGTCAAGTAATGGTTGGTTTGCCGGATATTCGTGGTCGTGAACAAATTCTGAATGTACATTTGAAAAAGTTACCTTCAGTTACAGGTGTGGACATGAAAGTGTTAGCACGTGGTACACCAGGTTTCTCAGGTGCACAATTGGCCAACCTTGTTAACGAAGCTGCATTATTTGCTGCACGTCGTAATAAGAATACTGTCGACATGCATGACTTTGAAGATGCAAAAGACAAAATCTACATGGGTCCAGAGCGTAAGTCGATGGTTCTTCGTGAAGAAGAGCGTCGTGCAACTGCTTATCATGAAGCTGGTCATGCAATTGTTGCAGAGATTTTGCCTGGTACAGATCCTGTTCATAAAGTAACGATCATGCCACGTGGTTGGGCTTTAGGCGTAACTTGGCAGTTACCTGAGCAAGACCAGATTAGCCATTATAAAGACAAGATGCTAAATGAAATTGCGATTTTGTTTGGTGGTCGTATTGCTGAGGAAGTATTTATTCAACAGCAATCTACTGGTGCTTCAAATGACTTTGAGCGAGCTACTAAAATGGCGCGTGCAATGGTCACTAAGTACGGTATGTCTGACAAAATGGGTGTAATGGTTTACGAAGATGAAAACCAAAATGGTTTCTTTGGAAATGTAGGTAGTCGTACGATTTCTGAAGCAACTCAACAAATGGTTGACGAAGAAGTTCGCCGTATTCTTGATGAGCAATATAAAGTTGCGCGTAATATCTTGGAAGGTAATAAAGATATTGCACATGCAATGGTAAAAGCTTTGATGGAATGGGAAACCGTTGATCGTGATCAAATTCGTGACATTATGGAAGGTCGTGAACCACAACCGCCTAAAGTCTATGTTGCTGAAAATCCCGTGGCTGCATTTGAACCACCAAAAGATGGTCCATCTACACCACCACCATTACCAGCAATGAACTAAATTAGTTAAAAAAAGAGCCACAGTCATGTGGCTCTTTTTTTATGCATGTATTTCAGACAAAGCCGAAAAGAAATCAGCAGTATATCGAGCACAGACTTGTTAAAATGTTGCCGAATATTAAATTGGAGCTTGTCATGCAGCTAATGCCTTTACCTCAGCAAATTCTACAATGTGGACAGCTTCAGTTAGATTTATCACAGCCTCACGTTATGGGCATTTTAAATGTCACACCGGACTCTTTTAGTGATGGTGGAAAGCATAATCAAGTGGATCAGGCTATTGCACATGCGCTAATCATGATAGAGCAGGGGGTTACCATTATCGATATTGGTGGGGAATCTACGCGTCCAGGGGCATCTGAAGTAAGTGTAGAAGAAGAAATTCGTAGAGTTGTACCTGTGGTTGAGGCTTTAGCTAAACATGATGTAATTCTATCCATTGATACGAGTCAGCCTGATGTCATCCGTGCAGCGAAAGAAGCAGGTGCGCATATTTGGAATGACGTGCGTGCGCTTACTCGACCAAACGCTTTAAAAACTGCGGTAGAGTTAGATATACCTGTAGTGATCATGCATATGCGTGGTGAGCCCACTACAATGAATCAGCTAGACCAATATACGGATGTAACGTTAGATGTAATACAAGAGCTTCAGCAGCGTGTGGACGAGGCTTTAACTGCTGGCGTAAAAAAACAGAATATTATTATTGATCCGGGGTTTGGTTTTGCAAAAAATGCACAGCAAAATTTAAAATTATTAAATGAATTTTGGAAACTCCATGAAATGGGTTATCCAATTTTATCTGGTCTTTCTCGTAAACGTTTTATTGGAGAAGCTTTAAAGGGTGTAGCTGCAGATCAGCGTGCGGTGGGGAGTGTGACGGGTCATTTACTCAGTATTCAGCAAGGAGCATCCATTGTTCGTGCACATGATGTAAAAGCTATGCATGAGGCAATTCTTATTTGGAAAGCGATGGAAAAAGCTTGAAGAAAAATAAGCTTTTATAATCTGATTATGATTAATTGATTTCATAGATTAGATGGTTAAGTCAGGGAAAATTGTCGTTATTGTTTTAAAAATATGTTATAAGCGGCAGGTTTCTGCTGCTGTGTAAACTTTTGTATGTTCGAAGACTTACTTCTCCCAATGTTTGATGATGAGTATTATCCAGATATTTTAGTCGCTGAACTCAAGCAGTTAATTGAACAATTTGCCAAAAAAGTTCAAAAGTCTGCTTTAGCTGATCAGGATATCTATCGCTATGCTCATCAAACTGTTATTGAAATTAATGAAATGAAACCACAGTTTGAAGATCTGGATTCTTCGCTAGATGATAGTGCTGCTGACTATATTGCTGAAGCAATGATGATGGTGGCACAAGGTGCGGGATATTTAGATCTTGAGATGGAAGAGCTGGTTATGAATCGAGAGTGGTGATTACTCTCGATTCTCAATATTTTCAAATGCATCTAATAAATGACAAGATGCCTTTGAATGAATTTCGTTTATTTCTTTAATTTTTAACACTAAAACACCATTCTCTTGGTATTCGGCATCTGCTAACAAACTGATCCAATAAGTTTCTCGTTTTTCTTCTAATGCTTTGAATTTATCTATTATGTGTTTAGGTGCTTTAATTAAATAATCATCTTTGGTGATAGAGCAGCGAGAAAAATGCCAGTTGTCATCTTTAAAAGAAATAGTGCCAGAAAAAAGATCTGTAGCGTAAACCTTGGATATAGAAAGGATGCTACACAGAAGTAATAATATTCTTATCATAAAATTCATTTTTAATTAGGCATAAAAAAACCAGCTTACGCTGGATT
>NZ_JRVL01000038.1:0-36923 GCF_054823985.1 Acinetobacter sp. GN11
ATGATGTTTTCCATTCGATCAAATAAAAGATTGAATAAAAAGCTAATAATTTACTAAGGAGAAAGTAGTCCGTTGAGAAAGAACTTTTCTTATGCGGATTTAGATGTTACTCAAAAGGATAATATCTTTAAAATATTAATTAAGTAGGTAGGAACTTGAAATTAAAAATTTTTAAGCTCGCCATTTTAAGTCTGGCTATTACATCAGTTTCTTGTGCTTTCGCCCAAACGCCTGCACAACCAAACAAAATATTACATGTTGCTTATGAGGCGCCTGATGATGGTTTTGACATGGTTAAAACCACCAATTTTTATAGTGGTAGCATTGCAGAAGCTATTTTTGAACCTTTACTTAAATATGATTATCTAGCACGTCCAGTACAGTTAGTTCCTTATACGGCTGAAAGCCTGCCTAAGGTTGAACAAGACGGTAAAGTTTATACATTTAAAATTAAACCAGGTATTTATTTTACTAATGACCCTGCCTTTAAAGGTAAACGCCGTGAACTTGTGGCAGAAGATTATGTTTATGCAATAAAACGCATTCTGGATCCTGAAAATAGGGCACCTTCTGTTTCTTTTATTGATGGTAAATTATTAGGTGCCGATGCAGTTGTAGCGAAAGCAAAGAAAACTGGAAAATTTGATTACGCTGCATCTATTACAGGAGTCAAAGCACTTGATCGATATACTCTACAATTCACCTTAACTCGGCAAGACTTTAATTTTCCTTATATTCTTGCTTATATTACCTTTGGTGGTGTAGCTAAAGAGGTTGTTGATTATTACGGTGACCGTATTGGTATGCATCCGGTCGGCACTGGACCTTACATGTTAAGTAAATATGTACCACGAAGTAAGGTCGAACTGGTTGCCAATCCTGATTACCGTGGTTTTGTCTGGAACTTTAAGTCAACAGGAACGCCGTGGGATAACCAGCTGGTTAAGGAAATGAGCGGTAAGAAAATGCCGCAAGTTGGTAAAGTTGTAGTCAGTATTATTGAAGAACAACAGTCTCGATGGTTAGCTCTCCAGTCTGGTCAATTGGATTTTGATAGACTTACTGCGAATGCAGTTCCTCAAGCTTTAGAGGGGGGAAAACTTAAAGCATCTTTTCAAAAAAGAGGGATTAAGCATTTCCCTAATAAAGAACCTGAAATTACCTATACGATGATGAACATGCATGATCCGGTCATTGGTGGTTTTAGCCCAGAAAAGATCGCTCTTCGTAGAGCAATTACGTTGGCATACGATCAAAAAGAAAGTATACGACAGGCTTATAAAGGCCAAGCTGTTAGGGCAGAAATGTTCATACCTGAAGGTGTAAATGGCTATAACCCGAAGTACAAAAGTAGCGTAGGATACAATCCGCTATTGGCAAATAAACTACTTGATTATTATGGTTATAAAAAAGGGGCTGATGGCTACCGAAACTTGCCAAACGGAAAGCCTTTAGTTTTAAAAATTAATAATGAAAATAGCTCAGCATCGGTTATTCATTCCGAACTCTGGAAAAAAAATCTGGATGCCATTGGTATTCGTGCGGACTTCAAGGTGAGTAACTTTGCAGATAACTTAAAAGCTGCAACGCAATGCAAATATATGATTTGGAGTGGAGCATGGATTGCTGACTATCCTGAAGGAGATAATTTTGCACAATTACTTTATGGTCCAAATGCAGGTCAAGGAAACCATGCATGTTACCAGTCAAAAACATACGATGCTCTTTATAATCAAGTCACTCATTTACCACCCCAACAACGTCTACCATATTATGAAAAGCTTAACCGCCAGATTGAAGCTGACAATCCGTGGATTATTCATGTAACTCGAATTCGTAACTGGTTGATACAACCACAAGTTCAGGGTTTTAAACCCCACCCAATGATGAATACAAATTGGCAATATCTTGATATTACCCCTGTTAAAAAATAATTTTAGATAAAGATAAATATGACTGAAAATTTAATAAAACAGCTCAAGCATTGTAGTGTCGGTTTGTTATTTGCCAGTATGGCATTAACTGGATCTACGACTATATTTGCAAAAAGTCCAGCCGATCCAAATAAAGTTTTACGTTATGTGTTCCCGACGGCTGAAACAGGTTTCGACCCAGCTTATATCCATGATTTGTATTCGGCGCATGTAACCACTTCGATATTTGAAACTTTATATACCTATGACTATTTAGCAAGGCCCGCAAAACTTGTTCCGCAAATAGCCACAGCCATGCCAGAAGTCAGTGCCGATGGCCTGACTTATACCATTCATATTAAAAAAGGTATTTATTTTACGCCAGATCCGGTCTTTAAAGGTAAACCGAGAGAGTTAACAGCAAACGATTATGCGTACTCTTTTAAACGGTTATTAGACCCGAATTTACGTTCACCAAATAGCTGGTTGTTAGAGAGCAAAATTGAAGGCATGGATGCATTAGTAAAAGCAGCCAATAAAACCGGAAAATTTAACTATGACCAAAGCGTAAGTGGTTTACAAACGCCAGATAGATATACCTTAGTGATTCGTTTAGTTCAGCCAGATTATAACTTTCCTTTATTACTTGCACATGACCCTACAGGTGCGGTGGCACATGAAGTCATCGAAAAGTATAAAGATAAAGCAGGGTATGTGATGGGCCATCCTGTAGGAACTGGGCCTTATGTACTCAATAAATGGGTGCCTGCTTCACGTATTGTTTTAAAAGCGAATCCTGATTTCCGCGGTTTTACTTGGAACTTTGCTGCCAGTAGTTCTGAGGATGAGGCAATTGTGAAGCGCCTTAAAGGTAAAAAAATGCCTCAAATAGGCACAATTGATATTCAGGTTATGGAAGAAAATCAATCACGATGGTTGGCATTTCAGCGTGGTGAAATTGATATATTCCAGCTTGAAGGGCAACTGGTCGCAAAAGCAATTAAAGACGGTAAATTAAGACCTGAACTTGCTAAAGAAGGTGTGCATTTATCTCGTATTGTCGATCCTGAAATTAGCTATATTTATTGGAATCTTAAAAATCCGATTGTGGGGGGAATGAGTAAAGAAAAAATTGCATTACGTCGTGCAATTGCAATGTCTCGTTCACTAGCTCAAGAAATTAAATTAGTAAGAAATGATGATGCTCAGCGTTTAGATTTTCCAGTTCCACCAGGGGTAGTAGGCAATGATCCACAGTATAGAAGCAGTACACCATATTCTGTGAAAGCAGCAAACTTACTATTAGATCGATATCACTATAAAAAAGATGCATCAGGTTGGCGTACACAGCCAGATGGGAAGCCTCTGGTCATTGAATATATGGCGCGCAGTGACAGTATTGGGCAGCAAAGTGCTGAACTTTGGAAAAAGAACTTTGATAGTTTAAATATTCGCATGGTTTTTAAACCCATGCTTTTTGCAGACCTCATTCGTGCGCAAAAACAATGTGAAGGTATGTTTGGGTCTTCTGCATGGATAGCTGATTATCCTGATGGCGATAATTTTATGCAGAATTTTTATGGTCCCAATACACATATGACGAACTGGTCTTGTGGTTCTATTCCAGAGTTTGACCAGTTGTATCGTCAGACACAACAAATGCAAGCAGGTCCTGAAAGAGATGCACTTTATCGCAAAATGACACGCTTGTTAGAAGTTTATATGCCAGTGCAAGTGTCTTATGCGCGTTATCGAAATATGTTGGCCCAGCCACAAATTATTGGATATAAGAAGCATCCAATTTTACATGCTGAGTGGATGTACATTGATATTGATACACATACTAAATCTAATCATTAAATGAAAAAAATTGGAGATATGATGAAAAAAAATGCACTGAAAATGACTACTTTATGTATGTTGGCAATAGGCATAAGTCAGTTTGCAGTGGCAGAGACAACACGTCCTACTTTGCCATTACTTAAAGCCCAACAACTTCCAGCATGGTGCGATGCTAATTTAAAAAAGATTCAGCAACAGATTACAATTTTTGAAAAAATGCCTGTTAAAGATAATGCAGCAGCGGCGCCTATATTGGCAAAATGGGATAAAATTTTTGCGCATTTTGAAGATTTCTCAGGTCCGATAAGTCTATATAGTAATGTAGACCCAGATGCAAAGTTACGTAAGGCAGCAGAAGACTGTGAAATCAAAATTAATCAGTTTCACACTGATATATTTCAGAACCCGAAGCTATATAACCTAATCAAAAATACACAAGCAACAGACCCAATTGACCAAAAATACCGCCAAGATATTCTAGATCAGTTTGAAGACACAGGTGTTCAACTTGAACCTGTAAAACGTGCAAGAATGAAGGCTATTCTGGATGAGTTGACTAAACTTGAACAAAAATATGCCCGCAAAATCCGTGATAATCCGGAGAAACTTGAATTTACTCCAGATGAAATGAAGGGTTTACCCGAAAGCTATATTTCAGCATTAAAGAAAAATGCTAAAGGTAATTATTTATTAGGGTTTGAATATCCTGAATATCGTCCTTTTATGGAGTTGGCAGATAATGATGATGCTCGGAAAAGATATCAAATTGCCTTTACTCGACGCGGTACTGAGCAAAATTTAAAACTACTCAAACAAGCAATTGATTTGCGTTATGAGCTTGCTCAGTTATTTGGAAAAGCAAGTTATGCAGATTGGGTTTTAAAAGACCGTATGGCTAAAACGCCTGAGGCTGTAAATCAATTTTTAGCAGAAGTCCAAAAAACAGTAGCACCACTTGAACGCAAAGAAGTAGAAGAACTACGTGCATTTAAAGCGCAAACATTAAAAACGCCATTAGAAAAAACCGAGATCACACGTTGGAGTGAAGCTTACTGGAGCGAAAAGCTTCGTAAGAATAAATATCAGATTGATCAAGAAAAGCTTCGTGATTACTTTCCAACTTTAGCTGCTCAAAAATGGTTGTTTGCTATTTCATCTGACCTTTATGGTATTGATTTTAAACCTGTCAAAGTTAAAGCATGGCAGAGCGAAGTTGAATATTACGATGTAGTTGATAAAAAGACAGGCAAACTTTTGGGTGGCTTGTATATGGATAAATTCCCTCGTGAAGGGAAGTATGGCCATGCGGCCGTTTGGGGAGTATACGGTGGCAGTACTTTAACCAACCGCTTACCCGTTTCAGCATTAGTTACCAACTTTAACCGTAAAGGATTAAACAGTGATGAGCTAGAAACTTTTGTTCATGAATTTGGTCATGCTTTACATGGCATTTTGTCAAATACACGTTATGCGAGTCAGTCTGGCACATCTGTAGAGCGTGATTTTGTAGAAGCGCCGTCTCAAATGTATGAAGAGTGGGCACGCCGTAAAGAAACCTTATCTAAAGTGGCCGATTATTGTGATCCAGCATGTCCACGTGTTGATGACGAACTAATTGCCCGTTTAAAAGCAGTACATAACTATGGACGCGGCTTACGCTATGCGCGTCAAACGCTTTATGCACAGTACGATATGTCACTTCATACTGCCGATGCTTTAAAAGTAAACCCTTTAGAAAGTTGGCAAAAAATGGAAGCTGCTACAGCTTTAGGTTATGTCCCAACAACAGAGTTTCCTGGGCAGTTTGGACATTTGATGGGTGGTTATCAAGCAGGTTATTACGGCTATATGTGGTCTGAGGTTTTAGCTTTAGACATGCTTTCGGCTTATGGTGACAACCTTAATAACCCACAAGTTGGACAGCGTTACCGTCAAACGATTTTATCGCAAGGTAGCCAAAAACCAGCTGCTCAATTGGTTAAAGATTTTCTTGGCCGTGAACCTGATAACAAAGCGTTCTTTAATGAGATTACTGGACAACGGGTTAAATAAGGAATTATCACTATGCTGGCATATGTTATTCGGCGTTTATGGCAGATGATTCCAACCATGTTGGGGGTAGTCTTACTTATTTTTATTCTTTTTAACTGGGTCGGTGGAGATCCTGCTTATATTTTAGCAGGCAAGATGTCCAATCCTGAGCAGATCGAAAACATTCGTAAACAGCTGGGTGTCGATCAGCCTTATTACGTTCAGCTCTGGATTTTTATTAAGCAGATTCTCACTTTTGACTATGGCGCGAGTTGGAGTACGGGTGAACCTGTTTCCCAAATTATTTTAACTCGATTAGGGCCATCGTTAACGCTTTTAATCCCACTCACTATTTTACAGACGGTTATTTCAATTATTTTGGCATTGGCTGTTGCAGCGGTACGTGGCTCTCTAACCGACCGTATGGTCATGATGCTATGCACTATTGCGATGTCGATCAGTATTTTAGTTTACATCATTGTTTTTCAATATGTTCTGGCTTATCAGCTGAGCTGGTTTCCTGTGCAAGGCTGGAGTGATACTTTTTCCGAGAATTTATTTAAATTTGCCTTACTTCCAATTTTAATCATGTTGGTTGTGAGTATTGCACCGACCTTACGTTTGTATCGTAGTTTTGTACTTGATGAAATTAATCAGGATTATGTTCGAACAGCACGTGCCAAAGGTGTAGGTGAAAGTCGAATTTTAGGTGTACATGTACTTCGTAATGCTTCAATTCCGATTATTACTGATGTGATGTCAACTTTACCTGCGTTGCTCATAGGCGCATTTTTAATTGAACGTTTTTTTGGTATTCCCGGGATTGGTCGAGAGGTCATTATTGCAGTTGAACGAAGTGATTTTCCTGTTATTAAGGCAATTACAGTATACATCGCAGCTGCAACCATGATTTTTAACCTGATTGCCGATTTGGTCTACAAAGTGGTTGATCCACGTGTACAGTTGAAGTAGGTGGGCTATGCTGAGCGTTTTATCAAAAAGAAAAGAACAAACAAAAGCCGAAACTCATTCATCTGGCCTGTGGAAACTTGCCATGCGACGTCTTCGGGCTGACAAAATCGCGATGTCATCACTAGCGATTGTATTGCTTTATTTTATTATCTTGATTCTATCAATGACGGGTGTGATTGCATCTGACTGGAATAAAGAAGTTGCAGTGAGCTACGCACCTCCCACATTTATAGGTGCAGATAAGACAACAGATGCTGGACAAAATGCAGCGGCGGTTGACGAGGAATTACCCGAAAACCCAGTAGACCCTCTAAAAGATGTAATCCATCAACTCAAGGCTGAAATTAAGCAAGAGAATAGCTCCGGAGGCGCGATTGACTACTATGGCGTAGTTGACCCTTTAGCCGATGATATGAAAGCCATTGATCACCAACTTGGCGGGCATCTTTTAGATCAGCAAACCCAACTGAAAAGCACTCTTGTATTTGGAGCTGATAAGTGGGGGCAAGACGTTTTAAAGAAAACAATTAAAGGTGCTGAAACTTCAATTATTGTTGGGGTGATATCTGCTTTACTTGCGGTAGGTATTGGTACGCTTTTAGGCGCAATTTCAGGATATTTTGGTGGCTGGGTTGATGATATTCTCAACTGGTTCTATAACATTTTTACTTCGATTCCATATTTGTTATTAGTGCTTGCCATTGCTGCCGTACTTCAACAAAAAGGCATTTTATCTATTGTTCTGATCTTAGGTTTAACGGGCTGGACGGGTGTTTATCGGCTAATTCGTGCCGAATATATGAAACATACCGCACGTGAGTATGTGCTGGCTGCTAAAGCAATTGGTGTTGGACACTTCCGCCGTATATTTATTCATATTTTTCCAAACGTCAGTCATATTGCTTTAGTTCAAATGTCAATTCTGGTGGTGTCTTTTATTAAATCTGAAGTTATTTTGAGTTTCTTAGGTTTTGGTGTACCCGTAGGCGTAGTGTCTTGGGGGAGCATGTTAAATGAAGCACAAAGTGAACTTCTTTTAGGTAAGTGGTGGCAGCTTGTCGCAGCCTCTGTCGCGATGGCTGTTTTGGTCACGGCATTTTCAATGTTTACGGATGCACTCCGTGATGCATTAGATCCAAAACTAAAATAAGAGGAAATCCTAATGTCAGAACATGAAAATAAGAATGCGCCGTTATTGCACGTTAAAAATTTACGAGTAAGTTTTAAAGGTGAAGATAAACAATATATTGAAACCGTAAAAGGAATTAGCTTTGATATTCCTGAAAATACAACGGTTGCTTTAGTAGGTGAGTCGGGTAGTGGTAAATCAGTTACTTCTTTGGCAACTATGGGATTACTGCCTGTAGGTCAGAGTAAAATTGATGAGCAAAGTAAAATTATATTTGAAGGCAAAGACTTACTCAGTTTATCTCGTAAAGATATGCGGAAAATCTGTGGTAAAGATATTGCCATGATTTTTCAGGAACCCATGTCATCATTAAACCCAGTTTTTACAGTTGGTAATCAAATTGCGGAAGTGTTGTGTTTGCATATGGGGTTGAGCCGTAAACAGGCCCGACAACGCGTTTTAGAGCTACTTAAAGAAGTAGGTATTCCTTCACCTGAAATTAAAATTGATGCCTATCCAAATCAACTTTCGGGTGGTCAACAGCAACGTGTCATGATTGCAATGGCGATTGCTTGTGAACCTAAACTACTGATTGCCGATGAACCAACCACTGCACTTGATGTCACTATTCAAAAGCAGATTATTGATTTACTCGAATCGTTGCGTAAGCGCCGTCAAATGTCGATGCTTTTTATTACCCACGATTTGGCACTGGTCGGTGAAATTGCAGATAAAGTCATTGTGATGCGTCATGGTGAAATTAGAGAGCAAGGCGCTGCTGAACAGGTTCTGGAACAGCCTAAAGATGTATATACCCGAGCATTACTTTACTGTCGTCCACAAATATCACAGCGTCCTTATCGGTTGCCTGTGACCAGTGATTTTATGTGCCAAGAAGAGGATATCTTGGTTGAGAAAAGTTTTGATGCTTCGGAAATTCCGCAGCGCAAACGTGGCTTAAATGGTGATGAGCAAATCATCTTAGAAGTGAAAGATCTGAAAAAAAGCTTTTATAGCCGTAAAGGTTTATTTGGCAAAGAAGAGTTTCAGGCAGTTAAAGGAGTTTCTTTTAAACTCGCTAAAGGAAAAACCTTAGGTTTAGTCGGAGAGTCTGGTTCCGGTAAAACGACGGTAGGTCTATTACTCATGCGTTTACATCAAGCATCTGGCGGGCAGGCTTTCATCGAAGGTAAAGATATTCTTTCATTAACTGAAAAAGAGTTTGCTAAATATCAACGGAAGATTCAGATCATTTTTCAAAACCCATATGCCTCTCTTAATCCACGCTTTACGGTTGGGCAGATTTTATTAGAGCCGATGCAAATCCACAACATTGGTAAAGATGATGCTGAGCGTAAACAAATTGCGCTTGGACTGCTTGAGCGAGTGAATTTACCTGAGCAAGCTTACTATCGATATCCGCATGAATTTTCGGGTGGACAGCGTCAACGTATTGCGATTGCACGATGTTTAACGCTAAAGCCTGAAATTTTGATTTGTGATGAATCTGTTTCGGCGCTCGATGTTTCAGTTCAAGCGCAGGTACTTAACTTATTACAAGATTTACAAGATGAGTTTGGGCTGAGTTATATCTTTATTTCACATGACTTATCTGTTGTGAAGTATATCTCTGATCAGGTGATGGTCATGAATCATGGTGAAGTTGTTGAAATTGCCAATTCGGATGAGCTCTATGCACATCCTCAACATGATTATACCAAACGACTATTACAAGCCATTCCTCAAGGGATTCACCACGTTTCATAAGCGTAAAGTTATGTCGTTAAAGGCACTTTCAAGTGCCTTTTTATTTGGTTTATCGCGTAAATGCTTATAAAATAAGAGAGTAAAAATACAGTAGTTTAGTCTTGCTATGTGTGCCAACTTTAAACCTTTAAATCTTGCCCAATTGCAGCAACTCCAGTTGCCTGTGGTCGGCTTTAGCTATGCCGAAGAGGTTTATCCCGCGGGAACAATGCCGCTATTATTTAAATCACCCCAAGGTCTTGAATGGCGTGAAGTCATGTTTGGTTTAGTTCCAAAATGGGCTGAAGATACCAACATAGCAAAACATACCTACAATGCTCGTCATGAAACGATTTTTCAAAAACCGAGTTTTCAAGAAGCAGCGCTTAAATGTAAGTTTGGTGTAATACCTGTGACAGAGTTTTATGAAAGTAAATATATAAATGATAAGCCCGAGCGGTGGAGTGTACGCCGTAAAGATGGGCAGGCTTTTTTTATTGCAGCGATCTATGAAATTTGCAAAATCAATGAGACAGTTATCCGTTCTGCAAGTATGTTGACTATGGATGCCATAGACCACCCTATGATGAAAGACTTTCACGAACCAGGCGATGTCAAAAGATCGGTTATTGTGATTCCACATGACCGATTAGAAGAATGGTTAAGTTTAGAATCGCCCGATATTTCAAGCTTTGTCGAAGGTTTTCCAGTTGAAGAGTTTGAATGCTCTCATGTGCCAAAAGAAAAAATTATAAAACCTACGCCACAGTTAAGTATGTTTGATTGAAATTAAAACGAGGTTATTGATATCAAATCTGAATCAATAACCTCTATTGTTTATTCAATATTTTTACTTAATTTCTGCACTTCAGAATCCTGATCCAGATAGCTCAATTCAATGGGTGAAATAACAAAAGTTGTATTGTCTGATGTCTGTTTAAATACAAAGCCATACTCAAAAGACTGGCTACTTTTGCTTGGTAACCAGAATAGATAAGGACATCCTGTATAACTACCATCCCAGCCCATTTCTCTTGCTAAAGCTAAAGCTGTATCTGATTTTGCAATGATTTCTTTAAGAGATTCTTTATCTCTTGTTGAAACATCACCATCATCATCTGCAAATGTTTGTAAGAACTCATTCAAGGGAGTAAGTTCTTCCCAGTTACGTTCTATTGTCGAGAAATGATATCCATATAGCATCATGTGCGCTTTCTTCCATCTTGTTATTGTGTGATTGAACATAACAAGAAATACATGAAAATGAAATGGATGAATCTGATTTAAGTTGTTTATTTTTCATAACTTATAGAGTGTTTTTTGTACACAATGCAGGCTTTTTTGACATCATCATTATTCATATTAACTACATAGCATGCATAGAAAACAGCGATTATCTAATTATTAAGATAAATGACTATTTTAGTAAATCAAACTGTTCGCGAATACTGAATTGTTCATAATTCACCTATAATAGAAATGAAACTATGTAGAGCATATTTATGTTTATAACAACTACGCGCCCACAAGATACTTTGATTAATCAGCTTCTTCCAGTTTTGGAACAAGCGAGCCAGATTTTATTACAAGAATATCAAAATTATTCTGCGGGTTATGAGTTCACTATTCATGAAAAACAAGATGATTCACCTGTAACTCAAGCAGATTTAAAAGTGAACCTTTTCTTATTAAAGCACTTGGCAGAGATTACTCCAGACTTGCCCGTTTTGTCTGAAGAAAGTGATTATAGTGCTCGCCATGACTGGTCTACGTGTTGGATGTTAGATCCTCTTGACGGAACAAAAGAATTTATTCATGAGCGTGATGAATTTACGATAAACCTAAGTTTGATTAAGGGTAAAGAGACGATCTTTTCAGTTATTGCTGTGCCATGTGAACAAGTCGTGTATTTAGGATATCTGCAAGACTTACCTTTTAAATATAGTTTCACTCAAAAACAATGGTATCAATATCAGATAACTTCGTCTTCGCTAGATGAGCCGATACAAATAGGACTTAGTCATGGTAGTAAGAATCCGAAATATCAGAAATTTATTCAGCCTATTGAAGAAAAACACAGCATTATTCGACGAGAAGCAGGTAGTGCCTATAAATTTTGCATGATGTTAGAAGGTGAAATAGATATTTACCCGCGATTTCATCCCACTTCTGAATGGGACACCAGTTCTGGTCAAGGTTTGTTAGAAAGTATAGGCGGTGGTTTACTTACTCTTGATGGAAAACCTTTTGAATATAACCAAAGACACACGGTTTTAAATAAGGGCTTTATCGCATTTCGTGATCAGGAAAGCAAAAAAATAGCATTTGAAGCACTAGCCCAATCAGGTGTTATAGATTGAGAGTTATGCCAGACATGTTATAGTGGCAAAGTATTGAAAAAAGATGACAAGATAAAAATGGCACTCGATTTATTGCCTAAAAGTATGTTTGAAGCAATTGATTTATTGCCCGATGCTTCAACTCCTGTGACCTTATTTACGCGCCATTCTCTAAGAGAACTTGTGGATGGGCAAGGTTTAGCTGGATATGATCTGCAACTCACTCCTCAGGGGCGTGAGCTTGCGCAAGCATGGGGTAACTATTTAATTAAAAATACAGATCGTGTTATTCAGCATTGTATTTCAAGCCCAATACAACGTTGTGTCGATACGGCTGCGCTCATGATTGAAGGGGCTGATGATGTAAGTCCTGAGTTTAATACACATACGATTGAAATTATTGAGCAAGGACTACTGGTTGAGCCCGGTAGCTTTGTACTAGATATACAACAAGCTGCTCCTTATTTTAAAAAGCAAGGCGCTTTGGGTTTTATTAATAGTTTTGTAAATAATGCATTACCTGGCATGAAACACCCCATTACTGGTGTTTTAGACGTGCTAGAGCTTATTTATCATACGCATCCTAAAACTCGAGGCGGACTGAGTTTAGCTGTCAGTCATGACACTATTATTGCTGCAATTGTTGCTGTAATTTCTGGTGAAAATAATATTAAGAAAGAAGATTGGCCTGAAATGATGGAAGGCATATTTGTATGGTTTGAAGGTGAAGAATTTCCAAATTGCAAATTAAAATGGATTTGGAGAGGCAAGGCCTATGAGCTGAATGTAGCCAAATTTCGAAAAACGCTATAAGCTCAAAAATGATAGATAATAAAAAAAGCCCAATAGGGCTTTTTTTACATGCTTTAATTAGTTAGCTAACGCTTTAACTTGAGCATTTAAACGGCTCTTATGACGAGCAGCTTTATTTTTGTGGATGATGCCTTTATCAGCCATACGGTCGATTACAGGAACAGCTTTTTGGTAAGCTTCTGTAGCAACAGCATGATCACCACCAGCAATTGCACTTAAAGTGCGTTTGATGTATGTACGAACCATAGAACGCAAGCTTGCGTTGTGTTTACGTGCAGTAACGTTTTGACGCGCACGTTTTTTAGCTTGAGCAGAGTTTGCCACTCTTGCACTCCTTGAAAATAAGTTGGTCTGGGCGGGCTGTGGTCAATCCAGTAAACTGGTGTAACCATCACCAGCCCGTAAACAAGTGCCATATTGTGATGAATAGACACCGTGAAGTCAAGCCTTGAGAACGTTTTAAGCTGTTTTAGGGGCTGTTAAAACGGTAAGAAAAGGTTAAATTTAAAACAAAGCTAGATAGGGATGGATAAAAAATGACAGCAAGTAAGAAAAAAGCGATTGTGCTCGGTGCAACAGGGCTGGTCGGATTAGCACTCGTAGAAAAGCTTCAGCAGGCTCCAGAATTTGAAGCCATTACCGTAGTCGTTAGAAAAGAATCTCAAGTATTTAATACATATGACAAAGTTAATCAGCTCATCATAGAAGATTTCTTAATGTTGAATGATGAAGATGTGAATGGTCATACCCATGCATTTAGCTGTCTGGGAACAACGTTAAAAAATGCGGGCTCAAAACAAGGTTTCTATGCTGTAGATTATGAAATCAATGCTCATTTGGCAGATTTGGTACAAGATAAACATATTCATTTATTGTTAGTGAGTGCACTTGGTGCAAATGCCAGTTCACCGATTTTTTATAATAAAGTGAAGGGACAACTAGAAGATTATATTGAGAGTCTAGAGCTCGAAAAATTATCTATTTTTAGACCATCTTTACTGATTGGTAAACGCAGTGATGTACGGTTTATTGAGGACTTAGGGCAAAGTCTATTTAAATTTATTGAGAATAAATTACAAAAGCCATTCAAATATAAGCCTGTAACTGCGGAGCAATTGGCTCATACGATGGTCGTAGCGGCGCTAACGCAAATTGAAGCCTTTAAACGATATGATAATCTGAGCATACAGAAAACTCGATAAGGGAGAATAAAAGTGTCGACAGTACCATTCGTAACATGTGATTTATTAGATGATAACCCTGAAAAAGACTTACAAGTTGTAATTCCCTCAATGGATGGAAAGTTCTTTCAAAGTTATGGGGCGCGTAAAACTTTTGAGGGGCAGATCGTAACAGTAAAGTGCTTTGAAGATAACTCGCGTGTAAAAGAGTTACTGGCAACAGATGGTACAGATAAAGTATTAGTCGTAGATGGCGGAGCATCTATGCGCTGTGCGCTCATAGGTGACATGATTGCTGAATCGGCCGTTAAAAATAACTGGAATGGTGTCTTAATTTACGGCTGTGTACGAGATGTTGATGCACTTGCAACTTTAGATTTGGGAGTACATGCATTGGCTGCAATTCCGCAAAAAAGTAATCGTAAAGGCATTGGCGAAGTAGGCACCACTTTGTATTTTGGTGGTGTCACAATTCAATCCGGCGATTTTATCTATGCTGATAATAATGGAATTGTGATTTCAAAAGAAAAATTAGTT
This sequence comes from Acinetobacter sp. GN11, assembly GCF_054823985.1. Taxonomy (NCBI): domain Bacteria; kingdom Pseudomonadati; phylum Pseudomonadota; class Gammaproteobacteria; order Moraxellales; family Moraxellaceae; genus Acinetobacter; species Acinetobacter sp. GN11. Next base: position 14,504 of record NZ_JRVL01000038.1, read on the forward strand.
TAATCACAATTTATAGAGGATTGCAGGATGGTGAATCATCAAATTAAGGTATTACAGGCAGTTGTATCTGCAATTGCTGAAGGTGGTAGAGGCGTAACAGGCACTGCTTTTCCTCAGCAACCTGTAAAAGCTTTGAAGCTATATGAGTTTGAAGGTTCGCCATTTTGTCGTCGTGTTCGTGAAGTGATTACACTTTTGAATCTGGATGTCGAAATTTATCCATGTCCTAAAGGTGGGTTGAAATATCGTTCTATTGTTAAAAAGACTGGCGGGAAATTACAGTTTCCTTTTTTAATTGATGAAAATACTTGTGATAAGTTATATGAATCACAAGACATTATTCATCATTTATTTAAACACTACGGTAAAACTGGAAAGACGCCTCAGAAATTTTCGAATTATCCGAACATGCCGTATGTGGCATTTGCTGGAACCATATTAAATGGTGCTCGGGGCGTTTGGATAAACAAAAAAATTGTTGATAGAGCTGCGCCTGAACAAAAACTTGAGTTATGGAGTTTTGAGGCAAGTCCTTATTCGCGAATTGTAAGAGGTTTACTCTGTGAGCTTGAGCTTCCATATATTTTGCATAATGTTGCAAAAGAAAGATGGCAAGACCAGGGCCCAGCTATTCTTCGTTTAAAACCGGGTAAATATGTGCCTTTAAAAGGTGGAAAAAGAGAAAAAATATTGCTTGTTATGCAAGGTAAAATGCAGGTGCCTTATCTGGTAGACCCAAATACTGGAGTGAAGATGTTTGAGTCTGCTCAAATCGTAAAATATTTAAAGAAGCAATATGGGCGTTAATTAAGATCATTTTTAGTAAGAGTTTAAGGCGCTTAACTTAAACTCTTAACAACATCAGATTTCATTACAAAATGTATGAAAAGAAAATGAATATGCTAAATTAACAGGGTTAAATACCTAAAAAGGCATATTTTATGGAATGTATGAGAATTCAGCCTGTAACAAGCGCTCCTGGTGAAAATGCATTATTTATTGTATTGGGGCTAGCTCAAGGTGATTCTGTAATAGAAAAAGTAAAAGATTTTGCTGCTAATTTTTCAGCATTAACTAGAAGCCTCTCTAATCGTTATCCAGAAAGTAAATTTAATGCGACGTTGGGTTTTAGTTCAAATGCATGGGATATTTTATTTCCAGAGCAAGCGAAGCCTCAAGAATTAGAAACATTTCAAGAAATTAGAGGGCCGAAATACACAGCTGTTTCAACCGCAGGTGATCTATTTTTTCATATTCGTGCCGATCGTCAGGCTTTATGTTACGAGCTAGGCAATATAATTAATCAACAGCTTGGTAAAGTAACGCATCCAATTGATGAAGTTCATGGTTTTCGTTATTTTGACGGACGTGCAATTATTGGCTTTGTAGATGGAACAGAGAATCCGGAACCCGTTATTGCAGCGCAGTGGGCATTAGTGGGTAATGAAGATCCTGATTTTATCGGGGGTAGTTATGCTTTTATTCAAAAATATACACATGACATGGAAAAATGGCGTGGGTTGAGCGATGAAGAGCAAGAAAAAGTGATTGGCCGTAAAAAGTTCAATGATGTTGAACTCAGTGATGATGAAAAGCCTTTAACTGCTCATAATGTTGTAAGTAAAGCTCATGATGCAGAAGGTAATGAGCTCAAAATTATGCGAGCGAATATGCCTTTTTCCAACCCTTCAAAAAATGAATATGGCACATTCTTTATTGGCTACTCGCGTAAATTTAGTACAACTCGACAAATGCTTGAAAACATGTTTTTAGGTAATGAGCAGGGTAATCTTGATCAGTTGCTTGATTTTAGTACTGCCCAGACTGGTACCTTATTTTTTGTACCAACTGTCGATTTTCTTGATGATTTAGGCGATGAATAGTCTATAAATTCGAAGGCTTATATGATGGAAGTAACGAGATTGCTTCCATTGCTTAAATTTAAAATTAATATGATGTGATGAAATGTTTAAGAAGATAACTCAGCTTTTTCAAGGCTCAAAAGAAACGCCAGAACAACTTTACTTGCAAGAAAGTCAATTAAAATTTGATTCTGAACGAGGACCTATCTTTAAAGATGTAGTAATCAATGAGAAATGGTCAGAACATCTGGAATACTTCTCAAATCGTAAATTACAAAATTTTGATAATCTTCAGAAGTTATTTCTCATTACTCCACAAATTAATGAAAAGATTGATCTGGAAATCGCAACCCAACGTTATGTAGAAAGATTGGGAAATACACAAGAAAAGCTACTTCAGCTTAAAGCGATTATACAAATATTAAATCAATATTACGCTTTGTTTTTGCGTGATAAATAATCATAGTTGATTGATTAAAAAATATAAAAAGTAGAGCTAACTAGTAGTTTGATTTTCAAAAAAATAACTCATTTCACTAAAAACATCATGCTACTATTAGGCTCATATCTTCTTAGCTGATAAAAGCCATATACATGTTTCAACAAGAAATCTCTCAACTGAATTTACAACAGCTCAAAGCCGGTGAAAAGCGTTGGGTGGGGTCGTTATTAGGTTCATCTGCTGCATTATTATTCAAAGAAATTGCTGTTCAGCATTCGTCTTTACTTGTTGTAGTCGCCAGAAATAACCAGCATGTTGCTCAATTAGAAAGTGAACTTGAGTTTTATGGCATAAAACCGACAATTTTTCCTGATTGGGAAATCTTACCGTATGATCGTTTGTCACCTCATCAAGATATTGTTTCAGAACGCCTAGCGATTTTATCTAATATGCCTCAGAAGGGTGTATTGCTCCTTTCGGCGAGCACTTTAGCTCAAAGAGTTGCACCATATTCATGGGTTTTAGGTGAGCATTTTGATATTCGTGTAGGTCAAAAATTTGATTTAGAGCAACAGAAATTACGTTTGGTACAAGCTGGTTATCATTTGGTAGATACTGTTTATGATCACGGTGAGTTTGCTGTGCGTGGCAGTATTATGGATATTTTTGCGTCAGGGCAAGAAGCGCCTATTCGTATCGATCTATTTGACGATGAAATTGATACATTAAAATTCTTTGATCCAGAAACGCAAAGAACGACTACAGCTTTAAAAAGTTTTACAGTTTTACCTGCAAAAGAATTTCCGTTAAAAGAAGCACGTTCAATTTTTAGAGATCGGTATTCTGAACTTTTCCCTACAGCAAACCCTAAGAAAAACCCGATTTATCAAGATGTTTTAGAGGGAATTGCTTCACCAGGAATTGAATTTTATTTACCATTGTTTTTTGATAAAGCACAAATGGAATCGCAAAGTACACTTACAACGTACTTTCCAAAGAATTGCATTGTAATTACAACTAATGATGTAGATACTGATTTAACTAACTTTTGGAAAGAAGTTTTTCGTCGTTATGAAGATAGACGTCATAACGTAGATCAGCCAATTCTTCCACCTGAAGAGTTATTTATTGCTCCAAATCATTTGCTCAGTGCTTTAAATCAGTTCCCGCGTATGCTTGTAAGTGCCGAGACTGTTGAAGAAAAAACTGGCGCATTAAACCTTAAGGTCGAGCAGCCACCAAAGTTAGCGGTCGATCCGAAAAAAGAAAAACCGTTTGCCGTTGTTAAAAAATATATTGATGAAGCAAATCATCCCGTTTTATTGGTTGCAGAAAGTGCAGGTCGACGTGAAAGTTTAAGAGATGGTTTGCGTGCCAGTTTAGGAGATATTCCTGGCGTAGACAGTTTTGAACAGTTTCAGACGAGCCAGTTTGCAATTGCTATTACAAATGCTCCGCTAGACCGTGGCTTACTTTTAACTGACCAATTGTCAGTTATTTCAGAAAATCAGTTATATGAACATCGGGTAGTTCAGCGACGTCGTAAACGTCAGCAAGAAGTTTCAGAAGAGTTCTTAATTCGAAGTTTGACTGAACTCAGTATTGATGCCCCTGTTGTCCATATTGATCATGGTGTGGGGCGTTATGCAGGATTAGTTACTTTAGCAATTGAGGGGCAAGATTATGAATTCTTGCAGCTAAATTATGCAGAAGGGTCAAAAGTTTATGTCCCTGTAACTAATTTGCACCTTATTAGTCGCTATAGTGGTGGAGATCCAGATTTAGCTCCACTTCATAAAATTGGAAGTGATGCTTGGAGTAAAGCTAAACGTAAAGCTTTAGAACAAATTCATGATGTTGCAGCCGAATTGTTGCATATACAAGCACGTCGTCAGTCAAAACCTGGTTTTGGTTTTGAACTCGATCAATCGCTTTATATGCAATTTTCCAGTGGATTTGCTTATGAAGAAACGCTTGATCAGGCGAATGCTATTGAAGCGACCCTTCATGATATGCAACAAGCTAGGCCTATGGATCGCCTTGTTTGTGGCGATGTGGGTTTCGGTAAAACTGAAGTAGCCATGCGAGCCGCGTTTGTTGCTGTGCAAAATGGTAAGCAAGTTGCTGTTTTAGTGCCTACAACTTTACTTGCACAACAGCATTATGAGTCTTTTAAAGATCGTTTTGCTGATTGGCCGGTGCGTATAGAAGTGTTGTCACGTTTTGGTTCAAATAAAACCCATACAAAAAATATTGAAGATTTAATTGCGGGTAAAGTCGATATTGTGGTGGGAACACACAAGCTTTTACAAGAAAGTGTGCAATTTAAAGACTTGGGTCTAATGGTCGTCGATGAAGAACATCGATTTGGTGTGCGTGATAAAGAGCGTATCAAAGCATTGCGTGCAGATGTAGATATGTTAACGCTTACTGCAACACCAATCCCACGAACTTTAAATATGGCTTTTTCGGGAATGCGTGATCTATCTATCATTGCTACACCGCCAGCCCGTCGTTTAGCGGTTAAAACCTTTGTACAAGAACATACGGAAGCTTCTATCAAAGAAGCTATCTTGCGTGAATTACTACGTGGCGGCCAAGTATACTTCTTACACAACGAAGTCGATACGATTGAAAGGGCTGCTGAAAATATTCGTGTTCTTGTACCTGAAGCTCGTGTGGCAGTCGCTCATGGACAGATGAGAGAACGAGAGCTCGAACAAGTTATGCAGCAGTTCTATCACAAAGAATTTAATGTATTGGTATGCTCAACCATTATTGAAACCGGTATTGATGTTCCAAATGCCAACACTATTTTGATAGAAAGGGCCGATAAACTTGGTTTAGCTCAATTACACCAATTACGTGGGCGTGTGGGGCGATCCCATCACCAAGCCTATGCTTATTTATTAGTTCCATCTATAAAACACTTGAAAGGTGATGCAGAAAAGCGTTTAGATGCAATCCAGCGTGCTTCAACTCTCGGTGCTGGTTTTATGCTAGCTACAGAAGACTTAGAAATTCGCGGTGCAGGTGAGCTTTTAGGTGAGCAACAAAGCGGTTCAATGCAGGCAATTGGATATAGCTTGTATATGGAAATGCTTGAGAAAGCCACTAAGGCAATTCAGCAAGGTAAAACCCCGAATTTTGATGCGCCTTTATCTTTAACAGCAGAAATCAATTTACATATTCCAGCGCTTATTCCAGATGAGTATTTAGGTGATGTGCATCAGCGTTTATTGTTCTATAAACGTATTAGTAATACAGATACGCAAGAAAAACTCGATAATATCCGTATGGAATTAATTGACCGTTTTGGAGTTCCACCGCAATCAGTTAAACATTTATTTAGTGTTCATCAGGTTCGCTTGAAAGCAGAGCAATTGGGTATTACAAAAATTGATATCAATACGCAAGGTGGCAATATTGAATTCTCACCAGATACACCTGTTCAAGCGATTAGTGTTATTCAACTCATGCAAAAGCATCCGAACTATTATCGTATGGAAGGTGGTCAGCGTTTGAAGGTTATGGTGCAGCTTGAAGAACATGAAAAACGCATTCAATTCATTAATGATTTGTTAGCTAAATTATTAAATGAAATACATGCTTAAATAGTGTTTCAAAGTGATTTTCATTCCATACAAATTTTTTGTAAGCTCATATCAGAATTTTATGCACCATTTCTCTAATCACAGGAGAAATAAGTGCATAAAATCATTGTTATTTGTAATCAAACCAGCCACTAGCAATACTCACATCAAAACTGATGTGATAGTATTAGCCATTATTGTTTATTGTCATTTATAAAAGATATGTTTAGTTTGCATCCACAACTTGCTCAAGATACTTTTTTTGTAGGCGATTTTCCGCTTTCAACATGTCGTTTAATGAATGATATGCAATTCCCGTGGCTGATTTTAATCCCTCGTGTGCCGGGAATCACAGAATTATATGAATTGAGTCAAGCTGATCAAGAACAGTTTTTACGTGAATCAAGTTGGTTGTCTAGCCAGCTAGCTCGAGTATTCCGTGCTGATAAAATGAACGTTGCAGCTCTAGGTAACATGGTACCTCAGTTGCATTTCCATCATGTCGTGCGTTATCAAAATGATGTTGCATGGCCTAAGCCAGTTTGGGGCACACCTGCAGTTCCATACACAAATGATGTACTGGCTCATATGCGTCAAACCCTTATGCTTGCTTTACGTGGTCAAGGTGATATGCCTTTTGATTGGCGCATGGATTAATCGATGCAACGCCACATTTATATGAATGTGGCTACATTGAGGTTTGGAGGATAGGGTGCAATTAGAGAGGTTTATCGATAGAGAGCCTAAGCAGTTTGCATATTTTCATCGCTTGATGGGATATTCAATTCTGTCCTTAATTTTAGTGATCTATGCTTTTACCTCACCTAATACAAATTATCAGATCTATATTCCTCCTTTTTTTCTGTTTTTACTTTTTATTAGTTCGAAGTTAGAACACTGGCTTCAATACCAATTTGATAAGAAAACTCAAAAAAGTGTCTTTTTTGCAATTGATGCAATTGTCGTAGCAGTTACCTTGGCGGGTCTGCATCTTAATTTGGTACCTACATTTATTGCAGTATTTGCATTATTTTATTCTGCAATTAATAGCCGTATTTCTTTCGCAGTCATTTGTTTGACGAGCCTGCTAGGCGCGATTATTTTTTATTTAAGTACGTTTTTCCTTTTTGGTTTTTATACATATTTTGAACCTACTAGCCAAGAGTTAACTGTTATTACACTCTTGGGTTTGGTTATGTTTATTACCATTGGAAATTACTACCAGCATCGTTGGGTTAAAAAAATTAGTCAGCAGCGTCAACATTACTATGATCAAATGACCCGCTATATTGCTTTTGCTAATCAGTTAAGCCGTTATGCGCCACTACAGTTGTGGCAATCTATCATGCGCGGTGAAGCTGAAGCAAAAATTGAATATAAACGAAAAAAAATGACGGTATTTTTTTCTGATATTCAGGGCTTTACAGAGTTATCTGAAACGTTAATTCCTGATGACTTGGCATTTTTGCTTAATGATTATTTAAGCCATATGACTGAAATTGCCAAGCAATATGAAGCTACAGTTGACAAATTTATGGGGGATGCCATCCTCATATTTTTTGGTGATCCAAATTCTCAGGGCGTAGAACAAGATGCCAAAGCCTGCGTAGAAATGGCAATCGCTATGCGTCAACAAATGAAATTGTTGCGCGAACGTTGGAAAAAAATGGGCTATTCAGCCTTACACATCCGTATGGGAATTAGTACAGGTTACTGCCACGTAGGAAATTATGGCGCAACACATCGTATGGCTTATACCATTGTCGGTCGAGATGTGAATTTAGCAGCTCGTTTACAATATGCTGCTGAAATAGATGAAATTTTAATTTCAGATGATACTTATCAATTAATCAAAAGTGATTTTCTTTGTGCTCCCAAAACGCCAATTTACTTAAAAGGTATTCAAGGTGCTGTAAAGACCTGGCAAGTGATGGAGAAATACACAGGGAATAAGTCAGATCATCAGCAATGGTTCGACTATGAGTATAAAGGCTTTCATTTAGTACTTAATTTAGAAGAAGTACAAAACTATGAGTACCCTGAATTAGTAGAAGTACTTGAAAAAATGATTCAACGACTTAAAGTTCAACAAACTTTAATTAATACTCAAGGTATTGCGCGGTTAAGACTAGAAGATGAAGTTAAACCTATTGAAATTGATCAACAAGATCAGGTTTAAAGTTTAAAACGTGAAGTTAAAAAAAGCTGCTTTAAAAGCAGCTTTTTTTATTTTAATGGCTTTCGGATGCGTGATTGATTGTGTATTTAGGAATCTCAATTTCTAAATCTTCATCAACAATCTTCACTTGGCAAGAGAGACGAGAATCTGGTTCAAGCCCCCAAGCCCGATCTAAAAGATCGGCTTCAACATCATCCATTTCTTCTAGGCTGTCAAAACCCTTGCGAACGACTACGTGACAAGTTGTACAAGCACACGACATGTCACAAGCGTGTTCAATTTTAATTCCTCGATCGAGCAAACTTTGACAAAGATTTGCATTTTGTTCGACTTCAAATTCTGCGCCTTCAGGGCAAAATTGAGCGTGAGGAAGTACTTTAATACGGGGCATATTGATCACCTATACCTTTAGTTTGAATTTGACCAATCTTCAAGTTTTGTACCTTTTAAGGCGTGGTCAATATGTCGATTCATACGTAGTGCGGCAAAAGCATCACTATGTACTTTAAGTTGTTCTACAGCTTTTTCAATTGCTTGAATATCATTGCCTTCAAGCTGTACTTTTAGCAAATTCTCAGCAGTTTTAAGTGCATCAAGCTGCTCATCATTAAGCAAATCGGCATCAACTTTGAGAGCTTGTTCTAAAGCTTCAAGTTCACGTTGTGCTTCAACTTTGGTTTCTTTTAAATGACGCAGGTTTTTATCTTCTTCCGCGTGTTGGAAGCCTTCAATTAATAAGCGTTCAGTATCAGATTCTGATAAACCATAAGATGGTTTAATATCAATTTGAGCCTGTACACCTGAAGTTGTTTCACGAGCCGAAACAGTGAGTAAGCCATCTGCATCTACCTGAAAGGTAACTTCAATGCGTGCTTGACCAGCAGTCATAGGGGGAATGCCGTGAAGGACAAATCTTCCTAATGAACGACAATGTTCTACTAAATCTCGTTCACCTTGAACCACATGAATAAGCATGGCTGTTTGGCCATCTTGATAAGTTGTGAATTCTTGACGACGAGCAACAGGAATAGCGGTATTACGTGAAATAAGACGCTCTACTAATCCACCCATGGTTTCTAAACCAAGTGAAAGAGGAATTACGTCTAAAAGTAATGAGCCGTCTTGACTGTTTCCAATTAATTGGTTGGCAGTAATCGATGCGCCAATTGCAACTACTTCATCAGGGTTGATCGTGCAAAGTGGTTCTTGATTAAAGACATTTCGAACTGCTTGCTGAACAGCATACGAACGGGTAGAACCACCCACTAAAACAACATTTTGAATATCTGATAATTCAAGTTTTGCATCACGTAAAACACGCTTACAAACACTGATTGTTTTATCTAAAGCAACCTGAATAATGCTTTCAAAAGTTGAGCGACCAAGTGTGAGTACATTTTCAAGTAATTTTAACTGAACTGATTCTTGCGTAGATAATTGTTCTTTTGCTTGACGAGCAGCAACAATAAACACTGCATATGCTTCGTCGCTCAAAGTATCAATATCTAGCTGCTTTTTAGCCCATTTAACAATGAGACGATCTAAATCATCACCACCTAATGCAGTGTGGCCGCCGGTAGCTAAAACTTCAAAGACACCTTGTGAGAAACGCAAGATTGATACGTCAAAAGTACCACCACCTAAATCATAAATTACATAGTTATGATCTGTGGCTAAATTAGTTTCTTGGTCTAAACCATAAGCCACAGCAGCAGCAGTTGGCTCATTTAATAAACGTAATACATTCAAACCCGCAAGTTGTGCTGCATCACGAGTTGCTTGTCGTTGAGCTTCATCAAAATAGGCAGGAACAGTAATTACTGCACCATTTACTGGATTCTGCAAGCTAGTTTCAGCACGGTCTTTTAATTGTTTTAAAATTTCAGCAGAAATTTCAACAGGGGTTTTACGACCGGCACGTGTTTCAAAAGCTGGCATCTCGTTTTCAGAACCCATTAATTCATACGGATGCTGAAATTTGATATCTGCTTTTGAACGACCCATAAAGCGCTTTACAGAAACAATTGTATTTTTAGGGTCGGCAATAAGGAAAGGCTTTGCTTCTTCACCATAGTGAGTAGCATCATTTCCATAGTGCACAATAGAAGGAAGGAGTCTTCTTTCTTTTTCGTCATTGAGTACTTTAGGTTTGCCTGATAACACTGTCGCAACTAAAGAATGTGTTGTTCCTAGGTCGATACCAATCGCAATGCGGTGTTGATGTGGGGCACTGGATTGACCCGGTTCAGCAATTTGCAAAAGTGCCATGAGTTAAATCCCTTGAATATAATTTGGAAAAAGCAAAATTAAAAATCGTCGTCTAAATCAAAGTTGTCTTCGTCATCCAACATTTGATCTTCTGCTTTTTCAATATCGTTAAGAACGCGCTGGAAGAAACGTAATTTGCGTACAGTATCTCGAGCTTCACCCCAGTCTTCATCTGAGTAATCAATTTTAAATTCGCGAACTAGACTTTCTATCCACTGAAACACTTCTTGTTTAAGAGTGCTTAGATGCTCTTGTGAGGTTGCTTCATCAAGTTGTTCACGAAGTTCCAACGCTGATTGTAAAAACTCAAAATCGCTAATAGATTGATCGAGGTGATGGTCTTGCTTTTTTAATGCTAAAAGATAAGCGGCGCGGCTGTCTATTTGCGATAGTGTTTTAAAAGCTTGATTGATTTCACTTGATTTGATCAAAGCCTGATTTTTATCTTCTGCTTTATCAGGATGATGTTGCTGCTGCAAATTCAAGAAACTAGATTTTAAGCTCGCCAAATCGATATCGAGTTCTACGGGTAAATTGAACAACTCAAAATGATTCATTAGAAAGGAGGTCCACGTTAATTAAATACATTAAAACAGTGCTATAAAAAGACACTGTTTTAATGAGAGATGGAAGGAGAAGGGTTATACAGTGAAAGACTCACCGCAACCACATTCACCTTTTTTGTTAGGATTGTTAAATTCGAACCCTTCATTAAGGCCATTTTTAACGTAGTCCATTTCTAAGCCTTCTAAATACACTGAGCTTTTTGGATCTACAAATACCTTAACGCCAAATTGTTCGAAAACTTGGTCATGTTCATCAATAGAGTCCACAAACTCAAGAACATAGGCCAATCCAGAACAACCAGAAGTTTTCACACCCACGCGAATGCCTTCACCCTTACCTCGATTTTTAAGGTAATTGCTAATATGAGTCGCAGCATTTTCAGTTAAATGAATCATGAAAACTCCAACGTTTACAATGGTAACAAATTAAGCTTTTGATTTCTTAGTGCGATAATCTTCAATCGCAGCTTTAATCGCATCTTCAGCTAATACAGAGCAGTGAACTTTTACTGGTGGAAGTGCAAGCTCAGTCGCAATATCAATATTCTTGATGGTTTGAGCTTCATCAAGAGTCTTGCCTTTTAACCATTCGGTTACAAGAGAACTTGATGCGATTGCAGAACCACAACCATAAGTTTTAAAGCGTGCTTCTTCAATTACACCGTTATCGTTTACTTGGATTTGTAAACGCATTACGTCACCACATGCAGGTGCACCGACCATACCTGTACCAACATTTTCAGAGTTTTTATCTAAAACACCAACATTACGTGGATTTTCGTAATGATCAATTACCTTTTCGCTATAAGCCATGTCGCTTCTCCAAACCTCGGGGTCAGCCTAATATTAATATGAGGGTAAAAATACTAATTTCAATGAATTAGTGTTCAGCCCATTCAACTGTAGAAAGATCGATACCTTCTTTATACATATCCCAAAGCGGAGAAAGTTCACGTAATTTCTCAACAGCGGCTTTGGTAATTGTAAGCACATGATCAATGTCTTCTTCAGTTGTGTATTTACCAAAACTGAAGCGGATTGAGCTGTGTGCTAGCTCATCAGATAAACCTAATGCGCGAAGAACGTATGAAGGCTCTAAGGTTGCAGAAGTACAAGCAGAACCACTTGATACAGCTGCATCTTTGAGCGACATCATTAAAGATTCACCTTCAACAAAGTTAAAGCTGACATTTAAATAGTTAGCAACGTTTTGAGTTGGGTGGCCATTTAAGAAAACTTGTTCAAGATCTTGTAAACCATTCCAAAGCTTGTCGCGAAGCTTGCGAATACGCTCTTGTTCTGCTTGCATTCTTTTGCCAGCAATTTCAAAAGCTTCACCCATACCAACAATTTGATGAGTCGCTAAAGTACCAGAACGCATACCACGCTCATGACCACCGCCATGAATTTGTGCTTTTAAACGAACACGTGGGCTACGACGTACATACAATGCACCGATACCTTTTGGACCATAAATTTTATGAGCAGAGAAACTCATTAGATCAATTTTCATGGTAGATAGATCAATTTCAACTTTACCAGCAGCTTGAGCAGCATCTACATGAAAGAAAGTTTTATTGGCGCGTGTTAATTCACCAATTGCTGCTACATCTGTAACTGTACCGATTTCGTTGTTTACCATCATAAGAGAAACAAGAACAGTATCAGGACGAAGGGCAGCTTTTACCATTTCAGGGGTAATTAAACCAGTTTGTGGTTCTGGTTCTAAATAAGTAATTTCAAAACCTTGATCTTCTAATTCACGACAAGGATCTAGAACAGCTTTGTGTTCAATTTTACTTGTAATAATGTGCTTGCCTTTAGATGCATAAAATTGTGCTACACCTTTTAGGGCAAGGTTATCTGATTCAGTTGCACCAGAAGTCCAAACGATTTCACGTGGATCAGCTTTAATTAAATTTGCAACTTGCTCACGTGCATATTCAACTTTCTCTTCTGCCTGCCAGCCATAAGCATGGGAACGAGATGCAGCATTACCAAAGGTACCGTCGAAAGTTAAACACTCCATCATACGTTCTGCAACTTGCGGATCTACTGGAGTGGTTGCTGCGTAATCAAGATAAATTGGACGTTTCATATCAAATACCTGTACCCGATAAAAGAGCTGAATCTATGCCAGTCACATTTTGGCGTAATGCAACAGTTTGAACGTTGTCTCGGCTAATGAGGTCGGCAAGAGAGATTTTTGCTAAATAGTCGGCAATATGATGAGAGAGTTCTTGCCATAAATCGTGTGTGAGACACATTGCACCATTTTGGCAGTTAGCTTTATGGTCGCAACGTGTTGCATCAACAGTTTCATTTACAGCTTCAATAATTTCTAACACAGTAATTTCATCAGCATTTCGAGCCAAATGATAACCACCATTTGCACCACGAACGCTAGAAACTAAGCCATGACGCTTAAGTTTTGCGAATAACTGTTCTAAATAAGCAACTGAAATGGATTGGCGAGCGGCAATTTCGGCGAGCGTGATCGTTTGTTCAGTTGGCTGCAAAGCTAAATCAAGTAGAGCAGTCACTGCGTAGCGACCGCGAGTTGTAAGGCGCATGATTCGATACACATGTTAAGACTAGATAATAGGATTTTATGAATCCCGACTAAAATAGTCAAGTTTTTTTATTTTTAATTCAAGTGCAGGAACAAAAGGGAAAAATTAATTTAAGCAGCCCACAAATTATATATGAAATAAACAATAAATATTAGGCTAATTATACCAAAGGCGAAGTTAATATTACGTTGACGCTGCTGTAAGCGAGTAATTCGATTTTGATATTGTTTGATTTCGACATGAAGTGAATTGATTTCTGAACGTTGTTGATCAATTTTTTCAAGCAATGGGGCAATTCGTTTGCGTGAAGCAAGGGCTTCAGCTTCATCATCAGGTGTATTAAACCATTGCTTCCAGTCTGCTAAAAGTTTAGGCAGAGTAAGGTGTGAAATTAAGTCTAATAACTCTTTTTTGGTTTCTGCATCACCATCAATTCGCATATTTTTAAGACTGCGCTGGTTTGAAAAAGCGAAAATCTTAATTAAATCGATAAGTGTACTATTGATTTCAAGATCAATACGTCGGTCAAAAGAATGAATATCGAACAACAAACCCTTTTCTGTAAATTGAACATAAAAGTCAAAAAAAGGTAGGTAGCTATTGATACGAATAGTTGTTTTGTTTGAAATAAACTTTTTCGCTTGCAAGCGAAGAACACCATCGTGGGTGAGAATAAATGAAAAGAAAGTTTCTAAAATAATTAGAACAATATTCAGCAACAGACGGGGGTGTTTTTGTCTTTGTTGCGTTTCACTCATAAAAGTTTATCCTTACAAATAGTAGTTAACCGAAGAATGGGACATCCTATCCCAAACTTTAATAAATGTCCTGTTAAATATATTTACATGACTTAATTGCTTTGTAGAACAGTTTTGTAAATGGATCAAGTCTTTACTTTGATATTATAGAAATATTTTGTGGTCAAATCAGTCATCATCTCTCTCATCTGATTAGGAGCTTAGATCAATGGATAATGCAAATATAGATACACAGGTAGAAGAGTTGGAAGAAAAAAATAAATTAAAATCAAGAGGTTCAAGAAAGTCAGCCTTGGATTTTAGAAAGTATACCAAGCAAATTTGGTTAGCTGGGCTAGGAGCTTTTTCACGAGCGGAAGAAGAGGGTAACAAGCTATTCGACTCTTTGGTTAAGGTAGGGGAAGAGCTAGAATCTAAAACTGGCGATTTAGCAGATAACACTGTGGGTAAAGTTACAGAAAAAGCAAAAGAATCTGTATCTGAAACAAAAGATAAAGTAGAGAAAATTCTTGATACCAGTGTTAACCATTCTTTAAACCGGATTGGATTGGTCACTCCGAAGGATTTACAGCACATTGAACAGCTCTTAGTACAGCTTCATATTAAGGTGGATGCTTTAATAGAAGAAAACCAGCAATTGAAAGAAAAATTGAATAAAAAGTAAAAAATGTTGGGATTTAGCAAATATATAACAGTTTTTTAGCATTTATTTTCGCTAAAAGCCCTGCTCTAGTATTGCGTTTTCCCCCAAAGCATTGCTATAAAGGCGTCATGGCCTTTTAAACTATAGCCTTGGACCTTAAACAAACGATATTAAGAGGATGTTTTATTCATGAATAAATCAGAATTAATCGATGCAATTGCTGAAAAAGGGGGAGTATCTAAGACTGATGCAGGCAAGGCACTCGATGCGACAATTGCGTCAATTACTGAAGCACTTAAAAAAGGTGACACAGTAACTTTAGTCGGTTTTGGTACTTTCAGTGTTAAAGAGCGTGCTGCACGTACTGGTCGTAACCCTAAAACTGGTGAAGAGCTTCAAATTAAAGCAACAAAAGTACCTAGCTTCAAAGCTGGTAAAGGTCTTAAAGATTCAGTAGCTTAATCTTTTAAGATGATTAAACGCGCCAATATAGGCGCGTTTTTTATTAAAAATCTGAATTGACCAATATTGCTCATTCATTGATTGTGGTTTTTCAGTTAAAATTCTCCTCGAAATAAAATATTGGAATACTTATGGAATCGTTTCGTACAGTCATTAAGGGTTGGCTCGGCAAAGTCCTTCTAATTTTGTTTTTGACCCCTTTAGCACTTGTAGGTATTGAAGGATATTTTAATAGGGGAAACAAGGCTGATGTTGCAAAAACAGTAAATGGCCAAGAAATATCTAAGAAAGACCTCGAAACTTTAACTCAGTCTTACAAAGAACAATATTTAGCTGCTGTAAAAGGTGATGAGAGTTTACTTAATTTGCCTGTTATTCAGGCTAAGGCACTCGACATTTTAGTGTCACGTAATTTACTAATTCAACAAGCTGAAAAATTAGGTATTTCACTAAGTGATAGCCAAATTGAGCAAATGTTAGCTCAGCAGCCTAGTTTGCAAGAAAATGGACAGTTCTCGCAAAAGCTCTATGAAAATTATTTACGTTCTGTTGGTCTGACAAGTCAGGGCTTAATATCTAGCCTTCGTCAAGATCATGCTTTAAAAATGCTAACTTCAACTTTTTCTGATTATTCTTTGGTAAGTAAAGTTGATTTAATGCAAATTGCGAATTTGCAAACTGAACAGCGTACATTACATTTGGCGAGTATTAAATTAGATGGTTATAAAACAGGTTTAACTGCATCTAATCAAGAAGCTACAGATTATTACAACAAACACCAAAATGAGTTTAAACAACAGGCTTCTGTTGATGTGGATTATATTGTTCTGTCTCCATCAATGATGGCTAAACCAGCTCCTGCAACTGAAGCTGAACTTCAGCAAGCATATAGCAAGTTCGTTGAAACCCAGAAAAAAGATGCTAAACGCACTGTGAAGCATATTTTAATTACGACTGATGCTCGTGATGATGCAGCGGCTCAAAAACTTGCTAAAGAAGTATATGCAAAAATTCAAGGCGGTCTTACATTTGCTCAAGCTGCATCTCAGTTTTCTGAAGATCCAAGTTCGAAAGCAAAAGGTGGTTTAGTTGAAGCATATGCACCGGGTGTTTTTTCAGATGCGTTTGATAAAACTGTAGTTAGCCTAAAAAATGGACAAGTTTCTCAACCAGTAAAAACTCAATATGGTTATCATATTATTGAGGCAGAAACTCAAGCTAATCAAATCCCTTCATTTGAAGCTGAGAAGGCGCGTTTAACGGCTGAGGTTGAAAAGAATAAAGTTGCGACTGTTTATTCAGATACCGTAAACAGTTTAAATGAAACGATTGTTGGTAATGATTCTTTAGAAGCTGTTGTGCAAGAAGTAAAAGGTACAAAAGTTGAATCATTAAATGGCGTAACTTTAGCTACACAAAATCCATATTTAAGTGATCCAAACGTTAAAATTAAATTGTTTAATGATGACGTGAAAAATGGTGACCGCAATGCATCGTCTAATATCCAGCTAGCGAATGGTGATACGGTATGGGTTAAAGTACGTGATTATCATGCTGCTGGTGTAGAACCTTTAGCACAAGCGATGAATGAAGCGAAAGCAAAAGTTATCGATGAAAAAGCACGTAAAGCTGTTCAAGCAAAAATTGCTACAATGTTAGCTGAATTTAAAACTCAACCAGCAGATCAAGTGGTTGCTAAAAATAAAGTGGCATTTGAATCGGCTGGCGTATTTAGTCGTTCACAAGGATTAAAGCGTGAAATTGAGCGCGCAGCATTTAGTGCAGCTACACCTAAGCCAGGTATGTGGTCTGTTACGACAGCAAATTTACCAAATGAGCTGGTTGTTGTTGCGGTTTCAAATGTAAATTCATCTGCTGCAAATGCTATTCCTGCTGATCAGTTACAACAGTTAAAGCAACTTTATCGTCAGTCGCGTGGTCAACAAATATTGGAAGATTACAGTCAATATTTAAAATCACATGCGAAAATTAAATAATAATTTGATTCAATAAAAAAAGCGCCTCGGCGCTTTTTTTATTGGTAGTTAATCTAAGCTGTGTCCAATATATTGCTGTCTATATTGTTTAGGAGATAAATCAAAAATTCGTTTAAATGCCTGACTAAATGCTGTTTCAGATGAATAGCCAACCTTATTTGATATTTGCTGAATTGATAAGTTACTTGTGCGTAAATACTGACTGGCTAAACGAAAACGATAATGCTGTAAATAAGTTAGAGGTGGTTCACCAATAATACTGCTAAATAAGTTTGCAAATTTAGAACGTGACATACAGCATTGTTCAGCTAAAGATTCAACTGTCCATGTGACTTCAGGTTGGCTATGAATAGCAGATAATGCATTGCTCAGTTCAGGATGAGTTAAGGCGCTTAACCAGTTTTGTTGATCTGTCATCTGTTGAATATGGTCACGAATGCATTCAATAAGCAAAATACTGACTAAATGATCAATAATTTTGTCATGACCCGGCCTGATTTTTTGAGTTTCGATTGCTAGAAAATAAAGTCCAATTTGTAGCCATTCAGGAGGATTGGTTTGATTTTCATGTTGAATATGCATAATGGATGGTAGGGCATTAATGAGTGGCCCAGCCATATGAGTATCGATTTGGCAGCGTAAACATAGCAATAATGTATTATCTAGAGATGGAGTGCCAAATTCGATTGCGTCTTGTCTATGACCATTAAAAAGCGAAGTGATATCCAAAGAATCTACCAACTTACTCGCTGTTGATTTTGAATCAGTTGCACTATGTGCTTTCCCCGAAGGAATTAAAATAATATCGCCAGCAGTCGCAGTTATTTTTTCTGAAGCGTTAAGTTGAATATATACTGAACCAGTTAAAACAATATAAGCAAGTAGAGCAGATTGATCTTGTGTTTTAAAAGCCCATTCTCCTTGCGCTTTTAAATAGATGTATTCAGACTTATTCAGGTGAATATCATCAAAAAATTTACTTAGTGCATCCATATTTAAATGATCAATCATTATTTTAATAAAATTATAGTGAGCTATAAGAATAGATCAACATGTGTTTTTAGGACAGAAAAGTGCAAGAAAATGCCAAAGACTTTAACATAGGTTTTTTGGACGGTTACTACTGTTAACCAAACACTATTTCTTTAACTATATAGATATATAGAAAAAGGAAATATAGCTATGAATGCACCAGTAAATGTTCAGCAAGAACTTATGCCAGTGCCTGCGTCTATGCGTGAAATAGATCGCAAACGCTTTTTATGGATGATTAGTCCTGCTTTACCTGCTATCGGTTTAGGTATTTTAGCTGGTTATCAGTTTGGTCCACGTCCTTTGAAGAAAGTCTTCGCATTAGGTGGTCCACTTTTATTACATGTCGTGATTCCGGCAATTGATACTATTATTGGGAAAGATGCTCGAAATCCGACAGATGAAGAAATTAAGCTTTTAGAAAAAGATCCATATTACTCACGTCTTGTGAAGAGCTTTATTCCTCTACAGTATGCTGCAAATGTTTATGCATGTTATTTAACAAGTCGTAAAACGACATCATTTATTGATAAGGTTTTACTTGGTATTTCAATGGGTGCAATCAATGGTATTGCGATTAATACAGCCCATGAGTTAAGTCATAAGCCTGATCGTATAGATCATATTTTGTCTCATCTTGCTTTAGTTCCAACTGGCTATAATCATTTCCGTATTGAGCATCCTTACGGTCATCATAAGCGTGCAGCAACACCAGAAGATCCAGCTTCATCACGTATGGGCGAAACCTTCTATGAGTTCTGGCCACGTACTGTTATTGGTTCTTTTAAATCGGCAATAGAAATTGAAAAAAATCGTTTAAAACGTAAAGGTAAAGAATTCTGGTCTTCAGATAATGAATTATTACAAGGCTGGGGAATGACTGCTGCTTTTCATGGCTCTATGGTTGGAATCTTTGGCAAAAGTACAATTCCATATTTAGCAACACAAGCATTTTATGGCATTAGTCTTTTTGAAATTATTAACTATATTGAGCATTATGGTTTATTACGTCAGAAAAAAGAAAATGGTCAATATGAACGTACAATGCCAGAGCATAGCTGTAACAATAATAACGTAGTAACAAACTTATTCTTGTACCAATTGCAGCGTCATTCAGACCATCATGCTTATCCGACTCGTCCATTCCAAGCATTACGTCATTTTGATGAAGCACCAGAGCTACCAAGCGGTTACGCAAGTATGCTACTACCAGCATTAATTCCTTCATTATGGTCTAAAATAATGGATAAGCGAGTTTTTGATCACTATAAAGGTGATTTAAACAAAGCAAATATTTCACCAAAACGACGTGCAAAAATCTTTAAGAAATTTGGTGTAGTGGATAAAGCGTTAGACAGTACAACCGAATAAATAAAAATATTAATTCCTGAAATACGAAGCCCTCTAGTTTAATCGCTAGAGGGCTTTTTAGTTTTTGACATAAAGCTAATAAAAGAAGGGAAAATTTCCCTTAATTATTATTTTAGTTCGCTAGAAGATTTACCCAGTTCTCGGCGGGCAATGATTAATTGCTGGATTTGCTGAGTACCTTCAAAGATATCGAGAATTTTTGAGTCACGTGCCCATTTCTCAAGTAACTCATCTTCGTTATAGCCAATGCTTGCAGCTAGTTCGACACATTTTAAAGTAATCTCGTTACCCACACGACCAGCTTTCGCTTTCGCAATTGAAGCTTCTTTAGAGTTTGGCTTTTTGTTATCTGCCATCCACGTTGCTTTTAACATGAGTAGGCGAGCAGCTTCCCACTCAGCTTCCATACGGTAAATTTGCGCTGCAAGATTCGAAGCATGTAGGTAGGGCGTAGAGTAATTAGGATCGAGTTGATCTTTAAAAATCTCTTTAATACGTTCTAGTGAAGCTTTAGCACAACCGATTGCCATTGCTGCAACTAAGGGGCGAGTATTGTCAAAAGTTTCCATTACTCCAGCAAAACCTTTAGCGACATCTACTTCGGCATTACCTAAAAGATTTTCGGCTGGTACGCGGCAATCAATAAAACTAATCACTGCTGTATCTGAAGCTTTAATTCCCAGTTTATGTTCGAGGCGTTCAACCTTCATTCCCGGCGTACCTTTTGGTACCACAAATGATTTAATCGCTGCACGTCCAAGTTTACGATCAAGCGTGGCCCAAACGACGACAGAGTCTGCACGTTCGCCAGAGGTCACAAAAATCTTTTCACCATTTAAAATATAGTCATTGGCATCTTTGGTTGCAGTGGTGCGGATCGCAGCAGAGTCAGAGCCGCATCCTGGCTCAGTAATGGCCATAGCTGCCCATGTTCCTTTGAACCGCTCTAATTGCTCATCATTTGCAACAGCAGCAATTGCTGAGTTCCCAAGCCCCTGACGTGGCATACTCAGCAATAAGCCTGTATCGCCATAACACATTTCAATAATTCCAAGAGCGGTCGACATGTTAGTTCCGTTACGAATACCTTCGTTATCTGTATCGCCACGTTTCCCAGCACCTGCAGCTCCAGCATTAATCCCTTCGCCACCTTCATTCATACCATCAATGAGTGAAGCGAGCATATCGAGCTCTTTTGGATATACATGCTCGGCTTTATCATATTTACGAGAAATAGGACGTAAAACATTGATCGCAACATCATGTGCCTGATCAATCATCATTTTGAATTTTTTAGGATTTTGTAAATTCATTAAAGTATCCTCTGATTGATCATTTAAGCATGTAAGCCAGATTGTAAAATTGCAGTAGCCCGTAGATCGCGGTACCAGCGTTCAACAGGATGTTCTTTTGTGAAACCATGTCCACCAAGAATTTGCACTCCATCTGTACCGATTTTCATGGATTTTTCAGCACAAAGTAGTTGGGCCAGATAAGCTTCGCGGTGAAATGGTTTGCCTGATTCTGCAAGGCTTGCTGCGTTTAAAACCAGCATACGCATTGCATCAATTTCAATAGCCATATCTGCAATCATGAAAGCGACACTTTGGCGATGAGAAATTGGTTCACCGAATGCAGTTCGTTCATTGGCATATTTAATACAGTAAGCTTTTACAGCTTCACAAGTACCTACAGCCATTGCACACCACATTAAGTTGCCCAAATCTAAAAAAGCAGTGTAATCAAAGTCTGTTGCACCTAAGCGTAGAGCAGGAGTGTGATTAAAGCGAAGAGTTGCTGTTTCTGTGGCTTTAAGGCCCATGGCCGGAGTATTTTTTATTGAAATGGTTTCGTTGCATTGCACGACAAATACGTCTGGATTGCCGTTAAAGTCTGCACTTACTAAAAATACATCAGCTAAATTACCCAAAATCACTAATGTTTTTTCGCCATCAATAAAAAATTGATCATTTTCAAGTGAGGCTTTGGTTTTTAAAGCATAAGAATTAAATGCAGGAGTTGCTTCTTGAACTGCAAAGGTTGCTGTAATGTCTGAGTCTTCTGCAAAACATGGTAGGTACATTGACTGAACTTCAGCAGAACCCCAACGTGTGATTGCATTGATAACGCTAAATGTACTGAGTAATCCTGCTGTAAGGCTAAAATCACCTTCAGCTAGTTTTTCAGCTATTAATAGATTACTTACAATATTCTGTTCGGTCGCGACACCACCTAGTGCCTCTGGAAGTGCATAGTAGTTAAGACCTAGATCTTCCACATATTGCCAAAGACTTTCAGGAAACTGGGCATTCTGGTCAGCTTCATGTGCTAATCCTAATAAAACCTCTTGAGCAAATTGAGACATTGCATCAGAGGTCATTTGTTGTTCTTCAGTTAGGCTCAAATCAAATAGATTTTTTTGTTGGCGAGGTAATCGCTGTTGGGAGATCTGTTTTGGTTTAAATGCTTTTTGAGTCTGGCTTAATGCTTTAAAACCAGCTTTTGAACCTTGATAAAGAGATTTTTCAACAAATTTACGCAACTTGAGTTGATCAAGTACATCGCTTCCAGCCAATCTGGTGATCAGCGATAAACCCAAACCCTGAGCTTTATTGATCATACTTGTCATGATTATGGTGTCCTAACACGTTGTTATTGTTTTATGCTGACACGC
>NZ_JRVL01000279.1:0-3820 GCF_054823985.1 Acinetobacter sp. GN11
TTAACTTATACGATAAAGCAATCCAGCAATATATTCACCAAACCATTTAGCTGTATCTAAATCGCCTTGTGGAGGAGTAATTTCGACAGGCGCATTATCTGACTGGGTCATTAAGCCCAAACAACTCGATAATCGGTTTAAATCTTTTTCACTATGCCCTGTGGTCATTAAAGGCAAACCTGACCAAAGCATGCCATGTTGCATGGCAAAAATATTTAATTGTTGTAATACCGCGAGTTTATCGCCGCTCAATCCACCCGAATTTGCAAAGCCAGCTGCAAGCTTGCCTTGCCACAAACGTTCTTTCCAACGTTTAGAAGTACTGTCCATAAATTTTTTAAAATCGGCAGTCATACTTCCCATGTAAGTAGGTGATCCGAAAATAATACCTTGTGATGCATCCAGCGCATCCCAATCAATATGCTCAATATTCATTAAATGTACTTTCACCCCCATCACCTCTGCACCAGCAGCAATAGCAGAGGCCACCTTGGCGGTATGACCATATGGACTGTGGTAGACAATTGAGAGATGTTTTTCAGGCAAAGACATAAGATTAAAATTTTGAGCGATTTTTTCTATTTTATCATTTTATTAGCTCTTGCTAAACCTACATCTATAAATATGAAATAGAAGCGTTTCAGTACAATTCACAATCGTAATATCTTTAAACTAAATAAGACGCTCTCTTACTTTATTTAATGACTACAAAATAAGAGAGTGAATTTAATGATGTTTATAAAGCTTAGATAAAAACAAAGGTGGCCATGCGCCCAGTCTTCACATCACGACGATAAGAAAAATATTCATCGCTCTGTTGATAAGAACATTGGTCTCCGCCTAAAACTTGCTTCACACCTAGACTCTGCAAAATAAAACGTGCAATTGCATATAAATCTGCATGAAACTTATTTGGAGCTGCCCCCTCAACAAAAGCTGTTTCCAACTCAGGATACTTGTCACAAAAAGCAGCCTTTACTTCAGCCCCGATTTCAAAACAAGGTTGGCTAATCGCAGCTCCTAACCATGCCCAAGCTGGAGGGTTTTGCATAGCAGCAATCGTGTTTTCAACAATCCCACCTGCTAAACCACGCCAACCCGCATGTAAGTTTGCGACTTCGGTACCCTCTGCATTTCCTAACACGATAGGTAAACAATCAGCGGTCATCATCATTAAAGCATGGCCTTTGGTTTGAGTGACCAAACCATCACCTATTAAAGCCTTAAAAGGAATTTGTTCATTTACTGTATGGCAAATCGTACTATGTGTTTGAGTCATCCATGTCATTTTTTTAACACCGAACTTAGCAAACTCATCTAGCAATATCATGCGATGTTGCTGAACACGCTCTGCATCATCGTTGACATGTAAAGCCAGATTAAAGCCAGACAACTCACGTTGATCCGTTGGTAATGCCAAAGGATGTTGAACATATGTCTGTCCTACACATACGCCTTGAGGTAAACCTTGAACAAATTCCATATATGCGTCCTTAATATGCAGCGTTTTCAGAACGTAACACATTCACTAAATGTGTAAAATCTTCAGGCCACGGCGCTTCAAATAGCATTTCTTCACCAGTACGAGGGTGTTTTAAACCCAATTTAGCTGCATGCAATGCTTGGCGTTTAAAACCACGCAAAGTATCAATGAGTAATTCAGACGCCCCTGCTGGTACACGTACACGGTTCATATAAATCTGATCACCGATCAGTCCATAACCGATATAACTAAAATGGACACGAATCTGATGAGTTCGACCTGTTTCAAGACGAGCTTGTACACGAGTAAAATCTTTAAAGCGTTCTTTTACATTGTAATGGGTAACAGCATCGCGCCCGCCCGGTAAAATCGCCATTTTCACACGGTCAACTGGATGACGTTTGATAGGCTCATCAATCGTACCGCCAGCAATAACATTGCCATAAACAACCAAGTCGTATACGCGGTAAACCGATTTATTTGCCAACTGTTTACTTAAAGAAAATTGTGCTTCAAGACTCTTGGCAACGACTAACAAACCGCTAGTATCTTTATCAATACGATGTACTAAACCAGCGCGAGAAAGTTCCGACAATTTTGGAAAATGGTAAAGTAAGGCATTCACTAAAGTTCCAGAACTATTGCCAGCCCCTGGATGTACCACCATGCCGACTGGCTTGTTGATGACTAAAATTTCGTCATCTTCATAGACAATATTAAGTGGAATGTTTTCAGGTTGACTCGTGGTCTGAGCTTCAAGCTCAACTTCGAGTGTAAGCAGCTCTGTTCCTTCACAACGGTTCTTAGGCTTGACAATGTTACCATTCACCAACAGATGGCCATCCTTCAACCATTGTTTAAGCTTTTCACGTGAAAACTCATTCCACACCAAGGCCGCAACCTGATCGATGCGTTGTCCTAGATAGGTTTCATCTAACTGAACTTGCAACGATAAACGTGTTGCAGTTGTATCAGAAGTATGGTTATCTGCATCCTCAGAATCTTCAAGTAAATTGAAGTCGGTTTCAGATAAGTTTGTGTTTGAAGATTGTGCTGAAGTCATTTGATCATTGAGATAAAAGTGGTTTAATAGCGCAATTGTAGCTCATTGCCCAACATAACAGAGGAGTTTTTATGTCGCTACCACGTTATAAAATTACGATGCTTGCCTTATCTTTAGGTGTAGCGTCTGCATTTGTGGGCTGTAGCAGCAATCCAAGTAAAAAAGAAGTGGTCGATAGTGGCCCACAATCTAGTGAACAAGCTTACTTCGAAAAGGCCCAAAAGTCGCTTGACCGCGGTCAATATCTTGATGCGACCAAGTCTTTAGAAGCAATTGATACTTATTATCCGACTGGGCAATACGCACAACAAGCACAACTTGAACTTCTATATTCAAAATTTAAACAAAAAGATTATGAAGGCACGATCGCCTTAGCTGAACGTTTTATTCGTTTAAATCCTCAACATCCAAATGTAGATTATGCGTACTATGTTCGTGCTGTAGCGAATATGGAGCAAAACTACGACAGTTTAATGCGCTATACATCTTTACAACAATCTCATCGTGATGTGAGTTATTTAAAAGTTGCTTATCAGAACTTTGTTGATTTAATTCGTCGTTTCCCAAGTAGCCAATATTCAGTTGATGCTGCTCAGCGCATGAAATTTATTGGCCAAGAGCTTGCTGAAAATGAAATGACTGCTGCACGCTTTAACGTTAAACGTAAAGCTTGGATCGCTGCTGCCGAACGTTCGCAATGGGTAATTGAACACTATCCACAAACTCCTCAAGTTCCAGAAGCATTAGCGACTTTGGCTTATAGCTATAACCAATTAGGTGATAAAGCGACTTCACAACAATATATTGAAGTTTTAAAGCTTAATTACCCTAACTTGGTGAAAAAAGATGGTACGGTTAACATGCGCGCTGCCCGTAAAGAAGGCAACTGGATTAACCGTGCGACTCTGGGCATTTTCGGTCGTGAATCTACGGCTGCAACGCCAGAAAGCACAGCTGAAGCAGAAGCTCCAAAACGTGGTTTCCTTAATCGCGTGAGCTTTGGTTTAATTGGTAATTCGAATAAAGAAGAAACTGAAGAACCAGAAAAAACACCCGTTGAAACCTCAAAATCAGATCGTAGTTGGACAAATCGTTTAAGCTTTGGTTTATTAGATAAACCTGAGCCACAACCAGCAGAGAATACAACTGTTGCTCCTACTGTTAGTTCTACAGATGGATCAACTGATACTCAATCAAATGATGCAACACAAGGTACCAGCGACGCTGCTCAATAAGTTACAAACTTTAAAAAGCACCAATAAACAGGCAAGTGA
>NZ_JRVL01000280.1:0-564 GCF_054823985.1 Acinetobacter sp. GN11
TTAAAAATCTCTTAATTTCTTGAGCTGTTTTTGACTCAATAGATAATAAAGCACAAACTCTAGTGACATTAACAATCTGCTCTGCATGAATATTTTTAAAGTCTGGATAACACACAAGCTTATAAATAATTTTTGTCTCTAAATGTTCTTTAGACACTCTATTCTCGTTACTTATTATACGTTCTTGATGACTTATTTTAAAATATTCATTCTTCTCAATATCTTGCAAAATATTTAGAAGCTCCTGATATCTTATTGGTCTCTTCAAACCATACTGATAACCCTTTAAAAGTTCAGGATTATTACTTAGTACGATCTTAATTTTTTTAGGAATAAGTATGTTGGTATAACCACTATCTAAATCAATAATATGTATATCTGGATTGTTTTCACTATATATCCAATTCCCCAAAAGATGAGATGACAAAGATAAGTCATGAATAACTTTTATCATCGCCTCTAAATTTTTAGGCAATAGCCTATCCTTTGACATACAGCCAATTCTATATGTGCACTGATTCATTGATATTTCCCCAATTTCAATGATGACTTTAAAAATTCTTT
>NZ_JRVL01000281.1:0-410 GCF_054823985.1 Acinetobacter sp. GN11
TTAGATAGCCAAGCTTATACATTGCTGGTATTTCAATATTTGCATCTTGTAGCATTGCCAAGCAGTCTGCTTTAGTAAGCTCCGCCTCAATAAGAGGGAAGTAAGTTTTGAGAGTAGGATTATTATCCTCAAACTCTTCCGCTCGTCCGATTTCAGTTAAGTCATATCCGAATACATGTAAGTCTCCATATTCTTGAAATGAACCACGAGGAATTCTCTTTAACTGAGTTGTGCACGGGGCACCATTAGGGCCTTTTAAAAAATTCCTTCTACTGAAAACTTCATAAATTGAATTTTTACCTTCAGGATATTGGGGGTTATAAAGTTTAATAATTTCTTGACCAAACCATTGCTGGCACTCATTAAAGAAACGTTCATTGTCGAAATGCTCTTCAATAATAGGGCTATTA
>NZ_JRVL01000039.1:0-89197 GCF_054823985.1 Acinetobacter sp. GN11
CAATTATGTAGAAAAATTAAAATTATGAATGAATTGTGAATTTTTATTAACATTAATAAACCTTGAATTCCATTTTTTATCTGAAATTTTCTAGTAAATTTCTGTACTTATTTGGATATATGTTTAATGCAGCCTGTTGATTTTGTAATGATTTGGGTGGACTCAACCGATACGAAATGGCAGCAACAATACATATATTATAAATCCAAAGAAACTCAAATAAAGGCGGTTGAACTTGTTGATCAATGCCGCTATCGCGACTGGAATAATCTTCATTACTGGTTCCGATCTGTTGAGAAATTTTGCCCGTGGGTTAGAAAGATCCATCTGGTGACTTGTGGTCATTTCCCTGAATTTTTAGTCAAAAATCATCCTAAGTTAAATTTGGTCACACATGATCAAATCATGGAATCAAACTGTTTACCAACATTTAACTCACATGCTATTGAAATCAATATTCATAAAATTGAGGGACTAGCAGAGCATTTTGTTTATTTTAATGATGATACCTTTATCAATAGGCCTTTAGAGCCTGAGTTCTTTTTTAGAAATGGTTTACCTTGTGATGGTGTGCGTTTACAGCCACTTATGGTGGTAGGTGAAGAGAACTTTCTAGGTGCAGTTGCTTTGACTGATGTTGCAATAATTAATAAGCATTTTGATAAGCGAAAATTACTTCATAAAAATCCCTATGCGCTTTTTAACTATCGCTATTCTATGAGCAGTAATTTGGGTAATTTTTTAAGTTTATATAATCGAAAATTTTCAAGTTTTTATAGTACTCATTTGCCTCAACCTTTTTTGAAATCGGTATTTGAAGAAGTTTGGAAAACTGAAGAAGCTTATTTAAAAGAAGTATCAAGTCATCGATTTAGACAACCTTTAGACGTTAATCAGTATCTTTTTCGATTGTGGCAGTTATGCTCATCCCGTTTTTATCCTGTCAATATATTTGAGCGTGGACAAAACTTTAACTTAAGGCTACAAAATCTTCCTGAAATTAATCAGGTTATTAAGAATGAACAACTTCCACAAATTTGTCTAAATGATGATGAACACGTTGTCGATTTTGAAAAGCTTAAAACAGAAATCATTCAAATTTTTGATCAAAAATTTAAAACGCTCTCAAGTTTTGAAAAAGAAATATCCCATTAAAATTTGAAATTTACTTAATAAAAAACCCTGCATAAGCAGGGTTTTTTAATTTGAAAATCTAAAAATTATTTAGATTCTTCAGCTTTTGGCTTCTCACGTAAGCGGATGCCCAAGTCACGAAGCTGATTTGCTTCAACAGGAGCCGGTGCTTGAGTAAGTGGACATTCAGCAGTCTTGGTTTTAGGGAATGCAATAACGTCACGAATAGAAGTCGCGCCAGTCATTAACATTACTAAACGGTCAAGACCAAATGCCAAACCACCGTGAGGAGGAGCACCATAACGAAGCGCATTTAATAAGAAGCTGAATTTCTCTTCTGCTTCTTCATCAGAAATACCAAGCGCTTCAAAAATCGCTTTTTGCATTTCTAATGTATAAATACGTAGAGAACCACCACCAACCTCAGTACCGTTCAATACCATGTCGTAAGCAACAGAAAGAGCTTCACCTGGATTGCTCTTCACTTCTTCTACGCTTGATTTTGGTAGAGTGAATGGATGGTGAACAGAAGTCCATTTGCCATCGTCAGTTTCTTCAAACATTGGGAAGTCAACAACCCAAAGAGGAGCCCACTCACAAGTTGAAAGATTCAAATCATGGCCAATCTTCACACGAAGCGCGCCCATTGCATCATTTACAACTTTAGCTTTATCAGCACCAAAGAATACGATATCGCCATCTTGCGCACCAACACGTGCCAACAATTCAAGTACGATCGGTTCAATGAATTTCACGATTGGAGATTGAAGACCTTCAATTCCTTTAGCGAGTTCATTAACTTTGATATAAGCCAAACCTTTTGCACCATAGATGCCAACGAATTTGGTGTATTCATCGATTGCACTACGTGGCAATGATGCTGCACCTGGAACACGTAAGGCAACAATACGACCTTTAGGATCTTTTGCAGGACCCGCAAATACTTTGAACTCTACTTCTTGCATTAAGTCTGCAACATCGACGAGTTTCAACGGAATACGCATGTCAGGTTTGTCTGATGCATAGTCACGCATTGCATCTGCATACGTCATACGTTGGAATTTATCGAATTTAACGCCAAGAAGTTCATCGAACATCTTCACAGTAAGGACTTCCATTAAGTCCATAATGTCATCGTCACTCATGAACGATGTTTCAACGTCGATTTGAGTAAATTCTGGTTGACGATCAGCACGTAAGTCTTCGTCACGGAAACATTTCGCGATTTGGTAGTAACGATCAATACCACCCACCATCAACAATTGTTTGAATAATTGTGGTGATTGTGGAAGTGCATAGAAACTACCATTTTGTACACGACTTGGTACTAAGTAGTCACGCGCACCTTCAGGAGTTGCACGTGTCAAAATAGGTGTTTCAACGTCCAAGAAACCATTATCTTCGAAATAATTACGAATAAGATTGGTCAATTTAGAACGAAAGCGTAAACGATCCAACATTTCAGGACGACGAATATCTAAGAAACGATATTTCAAACGAATTTCTTCAGAAATATTAGTATTTTCATCATTTAACGGGAATGGAGGTGTTTCTGAAGCGGCAAGAACTTCGATGTCTTTACCTAAAACTTCAATTTGACCACTCACCATGTTGGCATTTTCAGTGCCTTCATAACGGCGACGAACACGACCTGTAATTTTTAATACATATTCAGAACGTGCTTTATCTGCAGTTGCAAATGCTTCTGGAGTATCTGGGTCAATAACCACTTGAACGAGACCATCACGGTCACGCATATCAAGGAAAATAACACCGCCATGGTCACGGCGACGATGTACCCAACCGCATAATGTAACGGTTTGGTCGATTTGGGCTTCAGTTAAAGAGCCACAGTAATGAGTTCGCATCATGATGAAAAATATCCAAACTATATTGGCTGAAAAGACGGATGCGTAAACCGCGCACCGTCAAAAAATAAGTTTTCGATTATGCCTTGTTGCATGGTTTGTCACAAGAACTAGATCAAAAAACCGCGGAAATTAAGCTGAAAATGAGCAATTTGGCAGCAACTTTTCTGATTCATCCTATTCTTTGTTGTCGATCTAAAAACAAGAATAATAAGCATCCTAAGCTAAAGGTACTTAACCAACCTTGCATAAACTCATTGATAGAACGCCCTGTAAAATAATAGGTATCGGCATGCCAAACTTCATGAGGTATGTAGCGGGCATAATCCCAAAGTGAAAATAAGCCTAAGACTGTAGATAGAATAAATAGAGACCATGCAAAAAATTTAATTTTTTTACTTACTTTCCAGTGTTGTTTGTAGCGCTGGTAATAGTGAATACTCATCCAACCGAGAAAAGGTAAGGCAAGAGCAGAGGAGCCAAGCTGTAAAAGACGATGCAAGGGGTAGGGATGACCAAAAAGATGAATAGTTGTGGCTAATACATCTTTAAATACAAACGTTCGAAAGTCTGAATGTGTTAAACCATCCCAAATCAAATGAGTTGCTATACCGACAATGAGTGCAAATATAACGCCAATAAAAAACTGGATAAAACGTTTAAAAGAGTCTAATTTCAAATCATGTTGAATACCAAAAAAACGGTAAACCACTGGGCGATAAAGAAAATACCAGATTGCACAAAAGATGAAGCCTAACGCAAGGTTGGGATAAATCAGACCTTTCCATTGGTGCGTCAGCATGCTGGACTGAACTGTAAATAAGCGGTAAAGATCGGGTGTCATACTCCCAATTGCTAAAGCAGCAATCGGTAAAGTGTTTTGGCTAAGCTTGGATAGAGGAGGAGCTATAACGGCATGAGAGATGGTAAAAGGCATTAGAAATCAAAAATTACTCACATCATTTAATTGACCAGTCTAACGAATCATCGGTTAATAAATGTTTTTTATTGCAAAACAACTGAAATGTTATAATATAACAAAACAAAAGGCATAGCGATTAGAGAATCACCTCATGTTGTTCTATAAAAATATTTTGACCTTATCCATTTTAGCTGTCATATCTGTTCCTTCGTTTGCAGCAGAAAGTGAAAATGTTGAAAAGTTAGAAACCATTCGAATTAAGGCTCATCCACTTGAGCAAACCTCACAAGATTTTGCTGTTGCAGATACTGTCGTTGACCAAAAGCATTTATCGCAAGGGGCTGCGATCATTGGGGATGCACTCAGTAGCGAAGTGGGAATTTACGCTAATCAGTTTGGGGCTGGTTCGAGTCGTCCAGTCATCCGAGGACAAGATGGCCCACGCGTTAAAGTGCTTCAAAATTCATCAGAAAATATTGATGTGTCGACTTTGTCTCCTGACCATGCGGTAACTGTAGATCCTGTTCTTGCAAAACAAGTCGAAGTGATTCGAGGCCCTTCTACGTTACTGTTTGGTGCTGGAACTGTCGGCGGTTTAGTTAACGTTATTGATAACAAGATCCCTACGCAGATGCCTGAAAACGGTTATGAAGGACAAGTTGGCTTACGTTACAACACTGGAAGTGATGAAAAACTGGCGAGCGCTGGTGTAACTGTTGGCTTGGGTAGCCAAGTAGCTTTACGTGTTGAAGGGTTAACGCGTGATGCGAATAACTACATTGCACCAAATTATATTCATGAAGGTGAAAAAGAGCGTCGTGTAGACAATACTTTTGCTCAGGGTGATTCAGTTAACGTTGGGTTGTCTTGGATTTATGACCGTGGTTATACAGGTATTTCTTATAGCAACCGTCGAGACCAATATGGTTTGCCTGGGCATAGTCATGAATATGAAACCTGCCATGTTGATGATCTGAGCTTGCATTGTGGAGATCATGATCATGCAGGTCATAGTGATGAAGAAGCTCATGATCACGAACATGGCGGCCCGTGGATTGACTTAAAATCTGAGCGTTATGATTTTAAAACAGAGTTAAATGATCCATTTGCAGGTTTCCAAAAATTACGTGCTCAGGCGAGCTATACCGACTATCAGCACGACGAAATTGAAGAGGGAGCAATTGCAACCCGATTCCAAAACAAAGGCTATGACGGACGTATTGAGTTAGTACATAATCCGATTGCAAGTTGGGAAGGGGTCATTGGTGCACAGTTAGGTCAGCAAAAACTGAATTTAACTGGCGAAGAAGCCTTTATGGCACCGACCACTACCAAAAAGTGGAGCGTATTTGCTTTAGAACATAAACAATGGAAAGACGTACACTTTGAGCTTTCTGCACGTGCAGATCAGCAAGAAGTTGATGTAGACGATAACTCTAAACAAGATTTTGATGGCTCGGCATTTTCTTATGCAGGTGCTGCGAATTGGGAGTTTGCACCAAACTATAAACTTTCTTTTGTCGCTTCACATCAGGAACGTTTACCTTTAGCTCAAGAGTTATATGCAAATGGTGGGCACTTTGCGACAAATACTTATGAGTTAGGAAATGATCAACTCAGTAAGGAAAAATCGAATAATGTTGAGTTAGGTTTGCATTTTGATAATAACAAACTTGATTACCATATTCATGTTTACCATAACTGGTTTGATGACTACATCTATGGGCAAACCCTTGACCGTTATAAAGACTTCCGTTTAGTTCAATACACTCAAGATAAAGCACGCTTCTATGGTGCAGAGGGTGAAATTGGTTATCAAATTACTCCAATGTACAAGATCAGTGCTTTTGGTGACTATGTGCGCGGTAAAATTGATGCAGAAGGTAACGCTCCGCGTATTCCAGCAGGACGTTTAGGTACTAAAGTCGACGCAGATTTTGGTGATGGTTTTAGTGGTTCTGCTGAGTATTATCATGTCTTTAACCAAGACAAGATCGCAGCTTACGAGACCGACACTGAAGGCTATAACATGCTTAATCTTGGAGTGGCATATTCTGGGCAATATGGTGCAAAAACAGATTATCGTGTTTATATGAAAGCGAATAACTTGTTAGATGACACGGTTTATCAACATGCATCGTTCTTATCAAATATTCCACAAGTTGGACGCAATTTTACGGTAGGTGTTGATTTTAGTTTTTAAGGCTTTAACACGAAACTAAACTTGAAAACTCAATCCAAAAGACCTAATTTGAAAGCATCAAGTTAGGTCTTTTTTATGCGTATTTTTCAACGAATTCATCAAAAAATAAATTGGTCAGGGCGTCGTTATATGGCGATATTACTTTGCGTTGTTGCTATTGCATATCTTGCATCGGCAATTTATCACACGGTAAAACCATTGCCACAAGGGATTAACTTTAGTGGCAAGCTTAGACATGCCGATGTCAAATTTTTAGCAGATAAAACCTACCTTGATGCAAAAGGGCAACAACAGGTTGATCAGCACATCTTTGATGAAATCTTGAAAATGATTGATGAGGCAAAAACTACAGTTGTGGTTGACATGTTCTTGTTTAATTCAGAAGTCGGTGACTCAAAACTGAAGCAAAGACCATTAATGCAAGAGTTAACCGATGCATTAGTAAGTAAAAAAAGACAAAATCGCCAAATCCAGATTGTATTAATTACTGATCCGATTAACTCCGTATATGGTGGTTTAAGCCCTGAACATTACCGCCAGTTACGTCAAGCAGGTGTTGAGGTAGTTGAAACCAATTTAGGCCCTTTACGTGCTTCTAATCCACTTTGGTCGGGTTTTTGGTACATCTGTTGTCAGAATGTTGGAAATAACCCTGAGAAAGGCTGGTTACCAAATCCATTCGGTGATGAAAAAATTACACTGCGCAGTTATCTGAGCTTATTTAACTTTAAGGCAAATCACCGTAAAACTGTAGTTGTCGATACTGATGCTGGTTGGAAGTCACTGGTGACTTCAGCAAATCCACATGATGGTAGTTCTAGACACTCAAATGTTGCATTAGCAGTAACAGGAACGACAGCAGCGGATGTTTTACAAACTGAAGCCGCGGTTGCGCGAATGTCAGGCAGTAGTTCTCCATCGCTCATTTTAGGTGACTTCGAAAAAGACGTAACCAAACCTCAAGTTCAGGTGTTAACTGAAGGGGCCATTTATCAATCTGTATTGAAATTGATTAACTCGGCTAAGCCTAAAGAACATCTTGATTTAAGTATGTTCTATTTGTCTGAACGCAAGATTATTCAAGCTCTAAAAAGTGCTCAAGATAGAGGAGTTATTGTCCGAGTTTTACTTGATCCAAATAAAGATGCGTTTGGTCGACAAAAGAATGGTATTCCAAACCGACAAGTTGCTTCAGAGTTACATGCTGCGGGCATTCCAATCCGTTGGTGTGACACACATGGTGAGCAGAACCATAGCAAAATGATTTTGAAATATAACGCCCAACACGCTGAGTTAATTGTGGGATCTGCTAATTTTACAGCCCGTAATTTAAAAAATTACAACCTTGAAACTGATATGTTGGTTGTGGGTAAAGTTCAAGATCAAGTCTTTAAAGATGCTCAAGATTACTTCAATACCTCTTGGTCAAACCTACAAGGTAGACAGATGAGCGTGGATTACGCGAAGTATGCAGATGAGTCTAAAGTGAAGTATTGGATTTATCGTTTTATGGAATGGTCAGGATTGTCTACTTTCTAATTCTATTTTTTATAAACGTTGAGGTTCTATGTTCACGACGGAGTCTTACTTAGTTTGGTTCTAAACTTGGAGCTTATTCTTTGGCTTAATTTTGTACAAAGTTGGCGAGATGATTGGCGACATGGATGTCGCCGTTTCACTGTGTTGCAAGGAAGCAACATCAGTGAAACAAAGGTTTTTGTCACTTTTGACCTCTCAAAAGTGAGGCATTCGCCTATACAAAAGACATTAGAACATCACTGTAAGTAAAGGCTGTGCCATAAGTCCGATTTAAGGCGCTGGAGGAATCAACTGATCCAAAGTCTTATCATCTAACTTTTCTAATTCACTCAAATCAGTCTTAATTTTCCACTGCGACTCATCATCTACAGGTTTTGGTAAACGAGCCTCAAGCCAGTCACAGACTACATCTGGGTTAAATTCAGGATGGTTACACTGAATAATCCACGATAAAAAGTCTTTCGCTTCACCGTTCATGTAAGGCGGTGGAGAAACAGGAAAGAATAAAGTCGGTAGACGTTCATTCGTCGAGAGATAGTTTAAAACATGTCCTAATTCTTGAACTGTTTGCCATGCTAGCGGATGTTCTACATCAATACTGAACTTAAACCACCAAGCATGTTCGCCGTCTGCTCCATGAGCCATGATACGGGCTTCTTGTACGGTTGGAACTTTGCAAAAAAATTGATGAAGACGTTCAAAACTGATTTCAGACACAGCAATTGACCTAGTTTGAAAAATGGTAATGGTAGCACAGATACAGATTCTTCATATTTTCTTTATAGTCATTACAAACAATATCAATCAAAGCTGTTTTATTCATGGTTTCTCCTTGACTCTCTTTTAATCTAGCCCCAGATCAAGATAAAAGGAAATAGGTCATGAAAAAGCCAATCGTTCTTGTACTTTCAACATTAATGTTGGGTATGTCAGCTACTGCGATGGCCGATACAAGTCATCGTTGGGACAATAATCATGGTAAAAACTATGATCGATATGAGCATCGTGATGACCGCCGTCATGACTACCGAAATGATCATCGCGCTCCACAGTGGTCAAATGCCGATCGTGGTAAGCACTATGGTCGATATGTAGCATTTAAACGCGGTGATCGTATTCCTGCGGAATACCGTAATAGTCGCTATTATGTTTCAGACTGGAGATCGCATCGTTTGTATGAGCCGCCACGTGGATACCGTTGGGTTAAAACGCCTAACCAATATTTACTCGTAGACTCAAAACATCAAATTTATCGTGTTCGTTAATTTTGAAATATAGAATATATAAATGGCCTCAATATTGAGGCCATTTTTTTATGCTAATTCATCATCTTGAGGCTGAGGGGGCTTTAAGGGTGTTGGCGTTTTTGCATGTTTCTCTTTCATTACTGACGGATAATTCCAAGATGCAAAACGAACAACCAAGATAGACAGAGCTAAAATAAGAATCGAGCCGGTAATAATGACTTGGTCCATATCCGCTTTATGGTCATGTTGGATATCCGAAATAAGTAGGCGGGTTAATGCTGTAATCGCAACATAAATAAGAAAGCGTACAGGCATATGATTGGTTTTAAAGTAAATTCCAACCATCGCCCCAAGTTCTAAGTATATAAATAATAATAAAATATCATCAATTGAAGCATACTTTTTGACAGTCAAAATTTCAAAAACAGTATTGGCTGCGGACCAAGCCACCATACATCCAATAATAAACAGGGCTAAATAGTGGAAGGCTTCTACGGCGTAATGACCAAAACGGTCAAGTATTCGCTCGTATTTTTTAGGATCAGGCATAGTAAGATCTTTTGTTTGTTTCTTAATGTTTAGAAATTAAACAAATTTCATGCCAATGGAAATAGTAAATACAAAATAAAAAAGCGCCTGAATATTCAGACGCTTTTTCATAAAGAACTTAATTAAGCTTGATTCGTAAAGTAGTCTTCACTGAAGCCCATGATTAAGTCAGAACCAGCTTTAATTTTAGCAATACGTGCATCAATATCCGGCAAGATACGATCAGCAAAGTATTGAGCTAAAGCAAGTTTGTTTTGATAGAAGTCACCAGACTTATCTTTTGCTGCCGCAGCAATTTTCGCAAACATAAATGCAAAGCTGAGTAAGCCAACTGCATGTAAATAATCAACTGCCGCAGCATTTGGGAAGTCTACGTTTTCAGCAGCTTGTTCAATAATAAACTGAGTGATTGCTTCGATTTCAGTTGCAGCATCTAAAGTTGCATCTTTAATGAAGTTCAAATCGGTGTCTAGGTCATTTGCAAAGTCACGAATCTCAGTGATGTATTCAGCAATGAACGCACCGCCACATTTAATGGTTTTACGACCAATTAAATCTTGAGACTGAACGCCGTTCGTTCCTTCGTAGATTTGAGCAATACGAAGATCACGAATACATTGTTCCATGCCCCATTCACGAATATAACCGTGACCACCAAACACCATCTGAGCATCTAAAGTTGCTTGGAATGCGGTATCTGTGAGGTAAGCTTTAGCAATTGGTGTCAAAAGCGCAACGCGATTATTGGCTTTTTTCACAGCTTCAGCATCAGTTGAGAATTTAGTGATATCGAGCTGTTGACCAACATAGACTGCAAAAGCACGTGATGCTTCATTGTTTGCACGTACGTTTAACAACATACGACGAACATCACCATGGACTAAAATGCTGTCAGCAGGTTTATTTGGTGATTGAACACCAACTGCACTGCGACCTTGTAAGCGGTCAGTCGCATATTGCGCTGCATTTTGATAAGCAAATTCAGATGCGCCTAAACCTTGGATACCCATAGATAAACGTTCGTAGTTCATCATGACAAACATGGCAGCAAGACCTTCGTTTTCTTTACCAACAAGGTAACCTTTTGCTGCATCAAAGTTCATCACACAAGTTGCAGACGCTTTAATCCCCATTTTGTGTTCGATAGAACCTGGGCCAACGAGGTTACGTTCACCTAATGAACCATCTTCGTTTACCAAATACTTTGGCACGATGAACAAAGAAATACCGCGTGAACCCGCAGGGGCATCTGGCGTTTTAGCAAGTACCAAGTGAATGATATTTTCTGCTAAATCGTTGTCGCCGCCAGTGATAAAGATTTTAGTACCTGTAATGTTATAAGTACCATCTTCATTAGGTTCTGCTTTAGTTTTAATAATACCTAAGTCAGTACCTGCATGTGGCTCGGTTAAGCACATCGTGCCCGACCATTCACCTGAATAAATCTTTGGTAAGTAAGTTTCTTTTTGTTCTTGAGATGCATAGCTGTTTAAAGCCATACCTGCACCCACAGAAAGAAGCGGGTAGAGCATAAATGATGGGTTAGTTGCAAATAACATTTCATCAGAAAGAACGGTGAGCATTTTTGGCATGCCTTGACCGCCCCATTCTTCATCGGCACCTAAGCCAATCCAACCACCTTCTGCATATTGACGGAATGCATCTTTAAAACCAGCTGGTGTGAATACCTCGCCGTTTTCATAGCGAGCGCCTTCTTCATCACCAGTACGGTTTAATGGATGAGTCACGTTCTGAGCAAATTTAGCCATTTCTTCTAAAATTGCTTCAGCTGTTGCAGCATCTACATGAGCGAGTTTCTCATTAGACTGCCAAAATTGTTCTGCTTTAAATACATCATTTAAGATGAATTTCATATCAGCTAAAGGAGCATTGTAAATTGGCATAATCGTTCACCTTTTTTGTGCACATTGGCCTGTGCTAGATATCCTGTAAAACGAAATGGATATGGAATTTAAAGTGTAAATTTATCATTGATTTTATAAAAAAAGGACCGTCAAAACTGAGCAGTCCTTTTTTGTTTTTTAACATTGCATATCGCAACTAACTATGGTTAGAAAGCGAAATGTTCAGCATCTAATGACATTAATGGATCTACACCACCAGCAATCACATCAACATGTGAGCGAACGCGCGGCAAGATTTTTTTGAAGTAGAAGCGAGCAGTGGTTACTTTTGCGTTGTAGAAATTAACATCGGTAGTACCTTCTGCCAATTTCTCTTGCGCTACAAGTGCCATACGAGCCCATAGGTACGCTAAAGTAATGTAACCTGAGAAGTAGAGGTAATCTACAGCAGCAGCACCTACTTCATCTGGGTTTTGCATTGCGCGCATACCAATTTGCATGGTGAGATCGCCCCATTCTTTGTTAAGAGCTGCAAGCGGCTCAACAAATTCTTTCATGGCAGCGTTGTCTTTATTTGCTTCAACAAATTTGTGAACCATTTTGGTAAAGTCTTTCAGCATTGCACCTTGAGTTTGCAATACTTTACGACCTAACAAATCAAGGGCCTGAATTTCAGTTGTACCTTCATACAAGCAAGCAATACGTGTATCACGTACGATTTGCTCCATGCCATGCTCAGAAATAAAGCCATGACCACCGAAGACTTGAACACCATGCTTAGCAGATTCAGAACCTGTTTCAGTTAAGAATGCTTTTGCAATTGGAGTCAATAAAGACAAGATGTTGTCAGCAAACTTACGCTCTTCTTCTGTTTCGCCTTTTTCAACGATGTCAGCATATTGAGCAAGTAAGTAAACAAGTGCACGACCGCCTTCAGCAAATGCTTTTTGAGTTAAAAGCATGTTACGAACAGCAGGGTGAACAATAATTGGATCTGCATCTTTTTCTGGAGCTTTTGGACCAGAAAGTGAACGCATTGCTAAACGTTCTTTTGCGTAAGTTAACGCACCTTGGAAAGATGATTCAGATGCTGCTAAACCTTGAACCGCAGTACCAATACGTGCTGTGTTCATGAAGGTAAACATACAGTTCAAACCACGGTTTTCAGGTCCGATCAAGTAACCTTTTGCTTGGTCAAAGTTAATGACACAAGTCGCGTTACCATGAATACCCATTTTGTGTTCGATAGAACCACAACGAACCGCATTACGCTCGCCCACAGTTCCATCTGCATTTACATGGAATTTAGGAACGATGAATAATGAGATACCTTTGGTACCTTTTGGTGCACCTGGTAAACGAGCAAGAACGATATGGATGATGTTCTCAGCCATGTCATGTTCACCAGCAGAGATAAAGATTTTCTCGCCAGAGATTGCATAGCTACCATCAGCATTTGGTTCTGCTTTAGAGCGGATAATACCTAAGTCCGAACCTGCATGAGATTCAGTTAAGCACATCGTACCTGTCCAAACACCTGAAACAAGGTTTGGTAAATAAGTATTTTTTTGTTCATCAGAACCATGATGTTCTAATGTACGTACAGCTCCGTGAGACAAGCCAGGGTACATACCCCAAGACCAGTTTGCTGTACCAACCATTTCAGAAATTGCAATACCTAAAGAGTTAGGTAAAGCCTGACCACCGTATTGTTCTTCTGCTGATAAAGACGGGAAGCCAAGTTCAATATATTTTTGATAAGCTTCTTTAAAGCCTGTTGGCGTGGTAACTACACCATCATTCCAAGTACAACCTTCGCGGTCACCAACTTGGTTTAAAGGAGAAAGTTCATTTTCACAAAAGTCTGCCGCAGCTTCTAAATATTGATCAACCAATTCACGGCTTACGTTACCTTGGAAATCAGGTAATTTTGCATAGTGTTCTTCAGCATTTAATAATTCATGCAAAACGAATTGCATATCACGTAAGGGCGCTTTGTATTGTGGCATATCGGGTTCCTCAATACTGGTGAAACCAGAGTTATAATCTTAATCTATGAGAATGTGCCATGAGGCACCTTGGACTATTACATCGTGCAACAACTTGCATAACTGCACAAGCACCTCAGGACCTTTACTTTGTGACTGCAAAGTCAAGAAAAAAATGCTTAAACTAGCTAAGTGCTTTGAGTGTAAACACTTTTGGTTATGTTTATATGATACAAATAGTCAAAATCGTAAACAGTTATGTATAAACAAAAGGCGCCCATAGGCGCCTTTTGTTTCATGATTTTTAGAATTATTTTGCTTGAGCTGATGCAGGAGCAGGGGCGTTAACTGGTGGTTGAGGGCGTTTTGGTTCAAAACGAAGGCTACAAGTACCTTCAATTGTTTTGTCGCCAAGTTGAACATTTATTGCTTGTCCGTTGGCCTTACCATCACATGCTTTTTGGATTTGTTCAAAGCGAGCTTGACGTTCTGCACGGTGTTGTTCCCATGCTGCTTTTTGCTCTGGTGTGAACTCACGATGTTTCATACGGTGGTGGCCTTCACGTGGGCCATCTTGCATCATTCCACGCTCTGGTTTAGGTGGTTGAGTCGTTGTTTGACACGCCGCTAAACTTCCCATTGTTACAATTGCCGCACTGAATAATGCAATTTTTGCCGTCATTTTCATATTTAAAGCCTTTTAATGTTGTGTTTACTCATGGCTTAAAGATTAGATAATAAAGATGTAGAAACAATGGAGAGTTTTTCTTTTCGTTGTTGGTTACAATGCCAAATATAGGGTAAAAATGAGAGAGTGCTTTTGAACGTTCTACGTGTTCCCATTGCATTACGGTTGTTTTTGACAGTCTTGCTCACCACATTGCTTATTGCGACTGCAAGCTTGAGCGTTTTGCACTGGACAATGCAAAAGAACTTTGCCAAATATGTGGCCGACGTTGAAATGCAGAAGCTCGACCGCCTTATTACCAATCTGGGCGATGTCTATACGGTGTACCATGATTGGGGAAATGCAATTCAGGCGCAGATTTTACAAATCGAAGGAACCGCGGCTCCTGATGACTACGATCGTCTCTCACAGTGGTGGCTTCGTCGCCAATATGATATTGCAATACAACAGCATTCTTTCGATGAACATGCTCTCATTAATATTTCACCTCAAGTTACGCCGACAAATAAAAATACTATTTTTAGTGATGAAGAACTTAGAACACTTGAGAAAAATTTACCCTCTCAATATCAACCCTTTGAAGGGTTAAGATTCCCCTTGAGTGCAAACCAGTTTCGTCCAAGTGATGATAAAAATAAGTCTAAGAAAGGGAGCTTAAAAGATATTGAAACTCAAAATGGTAAGAAGCGTTTTATTGCTTTGCCTGACCGTTTGGGTTTGAGTTCTCGTTTATCTTTATATGATGCACGTCACCAGTTTGTTGTAGGTGAGCCACCTTCTTCAGATCAGATGTCATTTCGCCCGATTATCTTAAATAATCAAGTGGTCGGATATTTAGGCTTGAAACCCGTTTTAGATAAAGAAGATGCTTTGAGTATTAATTTCTTTAGTAATCAAAAGCGCTATTTACTCTTAATTTATGCTTTAACCTTACTTTCAAGTTTAGTTGCGGCGCTATTGATGGCGACGTATTTTAAAAAACCGATTCAGCGTTTATTAAATGCAACCAATGAATTAACGAAAGGAAATTATCAACATCAAGTTGTTATTAAACGAAATGATGAGTTGGGCGATTTATCAACTCAATTGAACCATTTGGCAGAAATTTTACATCAGCATGAAGAGTCACGACGTCAATGGGTGGCAGACACTTCTCATGAGTTAAAAACGCCGTTAGCGGTATTGCAAGCGCAAATTGAAGCGATGCAAGACGGGATTCGAAAAGCAACACCTGAACATTTAGATGCGATGATGCGTCAGGTCTCAAGTCTGAAAAAATTGACCCAAGACCTTGCAGACTTGGCACAGGCAGATGCACAACAACTCAAGTGCTATTTGAGTTCTGTAAATCCATGGGAAGTGGTATTACAAGAGATTGAAAACTTTAAACCGAAACTTGAGCAGGCTGGTCTCGAAATTCAGGTTGAAGGAACAGGTTCTCCGCTATTATTAGACCGTGATCGCTTTAAACAGATTATTGTTAATTTAATTAGTA
The DNA here is from genome assembly GCF_054823985.1 of Acinetobacter sp. GN11. NCBI lineage: Bacteria > Pseudomonadati > Pseudomonadota > Gammaproteobacteria > Moraxellales > Moraxellaceae > Acinetobacter > Acinetobacter sp. GN11. Next base: position 15,499 of record NZ_JRVL01000039.1, read on the forward strand.
ATAGTATTCGTTACACAGAAACAGGTGGCAAAATTCATATTCATACGACTCAAACTCCGCAAGAGTGGACGTTGTATGTTGATGACAGCCCATTTGGTTTAAACGATGAGCAGTTATCCCGTTTAGGTGAACGTTTCTATCGTGTAGATGATTCGCGTACGCGTAGTACAGGTGGAACAGGGCTTGGTTTAGCTTTGTCTTGTAAAATTGCGCAAGCACTGGGTGGTACACTCAGTTTTGAACATTCACCGCTAGGTGGTTTACGTTGTGTACTCACTTTTAAAAAGCAGAGTTAAATATAAAAGGAAAAATATCTCATGAAACATGTGATGTTGGTTGAAGATGAAGTCGAATTAGCGCATTTGGTGCGTGATTATCTTGAAGCTGCCGGTTTTGAAGTAAGTATGTTTCATGATGGTCAAGATGCGTATGCGAGTTTCCAGCAACGTAAACCTAATTTAATGGTTCTAGACTTAATGGTTCCACGAATGGATGGTTTGACCATTTGCCGTAAAGTTCGTGAACAGTCAGATTTACCAATTATTATGGTGACGGCTCGTACCGAAGAAATTGACCGTGTATTAGGTCTGAATATGGGCGCTGATGATTACGTATGTAAACCGTTTAGCCCAAAAGAGTTAGTTGCTCGTGTACAGGCAGTTTTACGCCGTTTAGAACGTAAGGCAGAGCCTGAACAAAATGATTCTTTCCGAATTGATAAAGCACAGCAAAGAATTTGGTATCAACAAAAATCGTTGAGTTTAACTCCTACAGAATTTCGTTTACTTGAGCTATTTTTAGAGCATCTAGGACAAGTCTATTCACGTGCACAATTATTAGATCATATTAATCCAGATAGTTTTGACGTTGCCGATCGTGTGATTGACAGTCATATCAAAAACTTGCGCCGAAAAATTAGTGAAGCGGCTGAAACTGGTAACCGCCATGAGTGGATTCAAGCAGTTTACGGTGTAGGTTACCGCTTCGAATATCCAGAAGAATAAGCACTCACAAAAGTTATTCTGTGGATAACCACAATGTTATCCACAGAAAATGTGGATAGTTTTAAAGATTTTATGGATAAATTATAATCTTTGTATGATTCGGCACGAATTGCCAAATCTCGTCTATATCTACATTTCTAACGGCTATACATCCTAAAGTCCAATCCTTATGTGGCATATAAGTCGAGCTAAAAGGTATAGGTAAAAAAGATTTTGGAACTGATCCATGAATCATGATATCTCCACCCGTTGGTTGATTATGTTGTTTGGCATAAGCAATATCTTTCGTATCGGGATAGGAAATATGCAAGGATTTATAGTACGCACTTTGTGAGTTGCGCCAGTCTATCGAATAAATCCCTTCAGGTGTTTTGCCATCATTTTCAAAGTGTTTATGTCCGTTAGGATTAAAGCCTAGACGAATAGGATAACGACGAATCACCTCATTATTATTTTTGAGGAGGAGTATGCGTTGATTTTTAAATACTTCAATTGAGGTGATGGGTTTGGTCTTGATTAGTTCTAAGATCTCTTCGGTTGAAAGAGCTTTATGGGATGATGTAAAAGTCGGTAAATATTTTTCATAATTATAAAAAGCGATTCCCAATGGAATCATGAGAAGTGTACAAATAATGATAGGTTTAATTTTCATATATTATTCTTTAATGTTTAAGAAACTCTCTAAGCTACCACTAAAGCGGCTTAAGAGAGTTTTAGTCTTTTAAAATATTAAGAAGAACAGCTGACTGCTATGTCTGGTACGTCACTTGGTAAAGGACCTAAATCTTGTGGCTGTTCAAGTTCTGGTTGTCTTGTATAAGGATTATTGAGTAACTTAAATAAGCGGTCTACTTCACTAAAATCATCTCGTTCAGCTGCTTCAATAGCACGTTGGGCCATGTGATTCCGTAAAATATAAATCGGATTTGATTGCTGCATGTTTGCATCAAGTTCATCAGTATCTTGATGTTCACGAATACTTTGATATTGGCTAAGAAACTCATCAAACTGTCGAATATCAAGGCAATCATCTCGTAGAATTTTATATTCTTTATTTTGAAGCCGGATAAAGCTCTGAGTGTAGTCTAGTTGTTCAGTTTGTAAGATTTTTAAAAAACTAAAACTACAATCAAGACTGTCTTTATGAAAATGAGGTAATCCCATTTTTTTACATAAACCAGTTGTGTAATGTTCCATGAAGGTTGGTTCAAATTGTTCTAAGCAGGCTGCTAACTCTTCTTTGAACTGATCCTTTTGTTCAGGTTCAGCAAGTGGAATCAAGTTGTTTAACCACGTCCATAAATTCCAATGGCCTATGCTTGGTTGGTTTTGATAAGTATAACGGCCTTGGTAATCTGAGTGGTTATTAATCCAGTTCGGACGGAAGCGCTCCATAAAACCATATGGACCAAAATCGAGTGTAGAACCAGTAATGTTGAGATTGTCTGTATTCATCACGCCATGAGCAAACCCAACCAACTGCCATTTAGCAATCATGATTGCTGTACGCTCAATTACCTTTTTAGCAAAGGATAAAATAGGATTCTCAGTTTCTAGACACTCAGGATAATGCCACTCAATACATTTCTGAGTAAACTCTGGCAGCAACTCTGGAGCGTATTGATTAATCCATTCAAAATGCCCTAAACGAATATGACATTCAGATGTTCTGAGTAGAATTGCACCTAACTCTAGTTTTTCACGCTGTACGCCTTGGGTCGACGTTGTAAAACCTACTGCATGACTAGAAGCGACTCCTAAAGCATTTAGAGCATGTCCTGCTAAATATTCGCGGACGACAGAACGCAACACTGCGCGTCCGTCTCCCATTCTTGAATAGGGTGTCGGGCCTGCACCTTTTAGATGTAGATCTATGGTTTGACCCTTTGTATTAAGTATTTGCGCAATCAATAAGCCACGACCATCACCGAGTTGTCCCGCCCATTGTCCGAATTGGTGGCCAGCATAGACCATAGCAAGAGAAGGAAATTCAGAGAAAGTACGCTGTCCACTACAGATTTCAACCCATGCATTTTTTTCGTCTTCTGACCATTGCAGCTCATCTGCCAAAGCAGTATTGAAATGACCTGCTTTTGCACCACGTAAAGGGGACGGCTGCTGAACATGGAATAATTTAGAAGGAAGTGAAGGGTAGAGCGGATTAAATTGCATGGGCTTGGCAAAATAGAGAGAGCGAATTTCACTATACCATAGTTAAAAAGCAGGCATAAAAATAGCTCCCGAAAGAGCTATTTTAGATCAGAATTTATTTTAGTCTGACACCACGTTGGTATTCTTTTTAACACTACGCATAAGTGTTTCTAAGCATTCACGGTGATGACTTAGACGGTGTTCAAGCAATTGAAAATCAACTTTAAGCTTATGATCCATTTTATGAATCTTTTCAGCCATTGCTGCTTTTTTCACTTGTAATTCTTTTTCTTTAAGTTTTGCCCAGTCATTTAAAGTATGGGTAAATGCTTCGTATTCTTGTGCAATACGTTGCTTCATTTGACTAATGTCAGCATTTACATCATGACCATAAATAGCAAGATCTTGTTCGGCATATTTAAACTTCATCGCCAGTTCTGCTTTTTTAATATTAAAGCTTGGAATACGACGTAAATTTTTAGCTAAACCAAGTTTAGAACAAGACCAAATCAACCATTTTGTTGGGTCATATTGCCACCATTTCACACCGTTACGATAATCGTATTGGAAGATATGGTGATAGTTGTGGTAACCCTCGCCCCAAGTGGCGATAGCTAACCAGAAATTATCACGTGCTGAGTTTTCGTCTGTATAAGGACGTTTACCCCACATATGACAAAGTGAATTAATAAAGAAAGTCACTTGATGGCTAATGATTAAGCGTAATAGACCACCTATGAGAATCACACCCCATAAATCGCCAGTTGCCCAACCAATTAGGCCTAAAATCCCAACATGAACTGCAACTACGAGTAAACCGTAGTATTTATGTTGGAACATAACTAATTTATCATTGAGCAAGTCAGGTGCATTTTTAAAGTCAGGCTCAGATGGTGAATGATCGCGAATCATCCAACCCATATGGGCATACCAAAAACCACGCTCAATTGAATACGGATCTTCATCAACATGATCAACATGTCGATGGTGAGTACGGTGACCAGATGCCCAGAACAAAATACTATTTTGTACGGCAAACGTTCCACCGATCATTAAAAGAATTTTAAGCGGTAACGACGCTTCGTAAGCTCGGTGAGCCCACAGGCGATGATAACCAGCAGTAATCCCCATACTACTTAGAGCTAAAAGAAAAAATAAGCTTACCCATGCGCTTACACTAAAATCATAATAATACGCGTAAATCGGGATTATTATTGCGGCAAGAATTGGTAAACCAATTAAGGTAATGCTAGCGGTCCAGTTAATTGGGGCTTTGAGTGGGGCGGAAGTCATATCCGGCAGCGCTCCTAGAATCCTTGTTAGACAAGGTACAAAGACAAAACGACATAGCAAAACCAATCATCAAGATATATTGCTATTCTATCCTTCATATTAACACGTGCTTAGTGAGAGTCACTAAGATTATTGTACAGATGTATTGAAAGAACGGTAACAGATTTAAACTATGTCACAGAGTTTTTCAAGTAGGAGAAGTTGTTTAATGAACGTACAACGATTGAAAAAAAAGAACAGCATTGATATTGCAAGAAAATTATCATTGAAGTGTGTCTTGGTCACAATCAGTCTTGTATTAGCAGCATGTCAAAGTGCACCCGATCAAAATACAAAAAAAGTTCAAACAAAAAAAACAGTTCATCATGTTCAATCGCCTGTTGTGAAAAAGAGAGTGAGTCCTGATGGCATTCAAGATATTGATTGGCAGATCACTCAGATCAGTGGCCATAAGGCAAAATTCTTTACACAGTGGCCAACTCTTTCTCTAAATTCTGCGATCAAAACCGTATCAGGCCATACTGGCTGTAACGGAGTTTTTGGTCGATATACATTTGATTTTAGCCAGCAAAAACTTGATATGCAGGTTAATGCAGGACATTTAAGTTGCGATGGTGCTTTAGCTCAAGAAGCAGAGCTGGTGGATGCTTTACAACGTATTCAACGCTTCCAGTTAGTGGGCAATACGTTATATCTGCTCGATCAGAGTGGACAACGCCTTATTCAGGCACAAAAGAAATAAAAGGTGGTTTTACCACCTTTTTTATATTTATAGAGCTTGTAACATTGTGGCTGGAATATCTGTAATTAGCCCTTGTACATCTAAATCCCTAAGCTTTTTTGCTCTTTCTACATCATTGACTGTCCAGACACTAATATTTAAGCCAGCCTGTTGTGAAAGCTGAATCATTTCATCTGTTGCGAGTTGATCGTGCCAGCCAATATGACAGCAACCATATTGATGAGCGAGTTCAATTGCGATTGCCCCTACTGGAAGCTCCACTAACAATCCACGTTTGAATTGAGAGTTTATATCGCGTAAGGCAGTTAAAATTTGAAGATCAAAGCTTGTTATGGTGACGACTTTCTCAAAACCTTGTAATTCGGCCTCAAGCTTTTGAACAATTTTTTCTGCTAAAACCATGTCTCTTACAGCTTTCACTTCGACTTCAATATGATCAAAGTTATCAAGTAATTTTAAAACGCCTGTGAGTGTTGGTGTTGGCTCTGAATTTGGCCAGTCAGGCCAGTTTTGACGATGATCAAATGACAACGCTTGAGCCAAACTAGATTGCTCAACAATTTGGTCGACTCCAGCTGTACGTAAAAAGTTGTCATCATGAATAATGACCAACTCTTGATCTTGAAGTTGACGAATATCAAATTCGACACCACGAATACCTAAGTCTTTTATGTGCTGAAAACCGCCTAATGTGTTTTCAGGAGCTTCTTTGCGTGCACCACGGTGACCAATAATGCGCATAATTTTCTTCTATCAAGTATTTTTAATGATGGTCTCTTCAAAAGAGTAGAGACCATGTTTAATCTAATCTATTTTTAAATCATCTCATTAATATTTTTTTGCCAAAGCACTTCTTGTCCACCTTCGGCACGTTGTAAAGCACGCGATGCAACAAACAACCAGTCAGACAGGCGGTTTAGAAGCTGGAGTGCTGTGGTTTGAATATTTTGATCACGTGTTTGTACTGACAGTAGAGATCGTTCTGCGCGGCGACAAATGGCACGGGCTTGATGGGCATAACTGCAAGTTAAAGAGCCTGAAGGTAAAATAAACTCTTTAAGCATGGGTAAGTCTTCATTCATACGGTCAATTTCTTTTTCAAGAAACTCAATACAAACAGGCTCAAGTAAATTGTAGTTTGGAATACAAACTTCTCCACCCAAGTCGAAAAGCCAATGTTGAACAAGGCTCAGACTTTTATCCCAATCTACTTTGTTGGCCACTTGACTAGCTGTGATTTGAGCACGAAGTACCCCAATAATTGCATTGAGTTCATCGACATCGCCAAGCGCTGCAACCCTTAAATCATCTTTGGCAACACGAGAGCCGTCGCCTAAACCTGTTGTACCTGAGTCGCCTGTGCGTGTATAGATTTTGCTTAAACGGTGTCCCATGATGGATATCCTGAACATAAAAAAGGGGATAATGTCGGTCAGAACATTACCCCGAAACTGGAGTTAAGAAAATATTTTTATAATTAAAGTGAGATGTTAATAACGGAAAGTGACCCCAACAGAAGCTTGGCGACCACCGTTGATATACCAATATTCAGGGGAGAATGAAGATTGAGCATTGTATGCCGTGTTATAACGTACATCACCGATATTCTGGATGTTCGTAAATAGCTTTATATTTGGATTCATATTCCAAAAAGCATTTAAATCAACAGTTGCATAACCTGGAACTTTAACCGAATTTTCAATATTTTGGGCGTTAGCTTTAGAGCGAGATACTAATGAAGCATTCACTCCATAAATATCATCATCATACCCAGCAGTTAAAGTATATGTCTGACGGGGACGATAAGGGACTTCTAGGTCTTTATCTTTATCCTTAGTTTCTACATAAGCGTATTCAGCATTAACAAAGATATTATCCTTAGCCCACTTTAAGCCTATTTCTCCACCTTTCATATCAGCTTTATTTAAGTTGATATATGTCGTTCTACCATTTATAGCGCCATAACTAATTAAATTTTTAACATCTGTATAATAACCAGAAAGATAGGCAGAAATACCATAATTAAATTTCTGATCTATACCAATTTCATATGACTTGCTTTCTTCAGGTTTTAGATCAGGGTTACTATAAAAATCATAGCCGTAAGAACCATATAAATGTTCAAGGGTTGGTGCTTTGAATGCAGTACCAATGTTAGTGTAGATACTTGTTAGAGGAGAGATTTGATAACGAATAGCAGCTTGTCCAACAGTGTGGGTACCAAACCAATCATTATCTTCAACTCGAACACCAACCTGAGTATGAATACCATTATCGTTATATTGATGTTGTAAATAATAGCCTGTAGAGCTGATATCTCTTACCGCTTCAGGAGATGAGCTAGCATCATATTTTGATCGATTGTATGTAACACCCCCTAAAATATTCTGATTTGGTACAAAATTCCATTTGGCATTTATGTCCCCTTCATCAGAGGTCGTATTAAAGTGGCTTTGATAAATTACTTGTTCGATTTTATCAAGATAATGAGAATAGCGTGCATTTAAGACCAAATCAGAAGAAGCCTTATAACTAGCCAGCCAATTTACTAGACGATTTTCAAAATTACGTTTTGCATTATTCGTTGAATAGTTCGTAGTATAGTTATTCGTACCTTGATTTTGGTCAATTGCTAAGCTTGTGTTAATTACATCATTACTATAACCAACTTTTGCATTATATCCTTTTTGGTCAAATGCTGCTTTTTCACTTTTATCTTGTATATTGATAATACTAGTACCATCAGTCTCCATCCGTTGACCACCGATACTTGCATAAAAACCACTGTCATCTACATAATCTGCATTTACAAGTGTCTTATAAGTACGGTTTTCACCATACACACCTGTTAAACTTGCTCCAGATTTTGTTGGATTGTTTGAAATTAGTTGTACTACACCACTAATAGCATCTGAACCATATTGAACAGAAGCTGGGCCTTTTAAAATTTCGATTTGGTCTACATCTGATAGGTTAATAAATTCAGGTGAAACAGGGCCTAAGCCGTTTTGAGTATTTAAGCGAGCACCATTTTTCAATAATAATGTCGAGCCCGTTTGTCCACCACGTAAAGATAGGTCTGTGAGTTGACCAACGCCACCAGATTGTTTTATATAAATAGACGCATCTTTTTGTAATACATCAGATAAATTTAAAACAGGGTTTTTTTCAATTTCTTGTTTAGAAATGACTGAAATACGCGCTGGAACTTCACTGGCTTTTTCAGCACTTTTTGAGGCAGTGATTACAATTGGATCGAGCTGAGTTGCGTTCGTTGTATCTTCAGCAAAAATAACAGGTGAACACCCCATCGCAATAGCGATAGCCCCTACCAGACGAGTAGGTTGAAAAGACTTAGACATAACATGCTCCATACATTCACCCCACGTGAATGATCGGGTAGATAAATGAAACAAGTAGGTCTCCGGACTTCAGCGCCATATTTAAGTTATGGACATATTCACCTTCCCACATTACTGCAGTGGTGTAAGTCGATCTCGACTTAAAAAATATGCTTTACATTGTTACCGTTGCGGGGGCAGTGCCGGACTTTCACCAGCTTCCCTAAAGCATTAATTGCTTACACTTGCTTCCAATTTTACGCAGTATAAAGTGGCGATTTACTTCATACAATGTCATTTAGCCCAATTCCCAGAGAACTTTTACGCAAGGGGCAAAAATTGCATTACAATGGCGCTTATTTTAAGAAATGGTTGTAGTTTAGGCAGATCATGAGCCCATCAAACCAAAAACGTACACGCGCAAAAATCTGTGGAATTACTCGCATTGAAGATGTTCAGACAGTTGTTGCTGCTGGAGCAGATGCGATAGGTTTTGTTTTTTTTCCGCCAAGTCCGAGACATGTGACAGTTGCACAGGTTCAAGAATTAGCAAAAGTAATTCCACCTTATGTACAAATGGTTGGTTTGTTTGTAAATGCAAGTGCCACTGAAATTCAGGATGTACTTGATTGTGTTCCCCTAGATGTATTACAACTACATGGAGATGAAACTCCAGAACAATGTCAGGAAATAGCTCGTCATTGTAAACGTCGCTGGTATAAAGCGATTCAGGTTAAACCTGATTTAGATGTAATTGCTGAAATTCAAAAATATCAGGCCGCTGGTGCCAGTGCTATATTGCTCGATGCGTGGCATCCTGAGCTTAAAGGGGGCACAGGACATCAGTTTGACTGGTCTAAATTCCCAAAACTTGATATTCCTTTAATCTTGGCAGGTGGTTTAACCCCTGACAATGTCATTGACGCTATTCATACTACCGGTGCTTTTGCAGTAGATGTGAGCGGAGGCGTAGAGTCCGCAAAAGGTATAAAAGACCAACAACTCATTGAACGATTTATGCAAGGAGTCCAACGTGGATCAGCAAAACAATGTGATTGACTATACACAGTACCCAGATGCTGCAGGGCATTTTGGTATCCATGGCGGACGTTTTGTGTCAGAAACTCTAATGGCGGCATTAGAAGATTTAGAAAATCTATATTCCCGCATGAAAAATGATGAACAGTTTCTGGCAGAATTCGACCGCGATCTCGCCTACTATGTAGGTCGTCCTAGTCCACTTTATTATGCTGAGCGATGGTCAAAAGAGTTAGGTGGTGCGCAAATTTACCTGAAACGTGAAGACTTGAACCATACAGGCTCACATAAGGTAAACAACACGATTGGTCAGGCGTTATTGGCAAAGCTTTCTGGTAAAAAACGTATTATTGCCGAGACTGGTGCTGGGCAACATGGTGTGGCAACAGCAACAATTGCAGCACGTTTAGGTCTTGAATGTGTTGTTTATATGGGTGCTGAAGACGTTAAGCGCCAAGCCATGAACGTTTATCGTATGCGTTTATTGGGCGCGACTGTTGTACCTGTACAAAGTGGTTCTAAAACGCTGAAAGATGCCATGAACGAAGCGATGCGTGACTGGGTAACCAATGTTGATAGTACTTACTATGTAATTGGTACAGTTGCAGGCCCACATCCATATCCTCAACTCGTTCGTGACTTCCAGTCGATTATTGGGCGTGAAGCACGCAAACAGATCTTGGAGCAAGCAGGTCGCCTACCAGATGCATTGGTTGCATGCGTGGGTGGCGGTTCAAATGCAATGGGCTTGTTCTATCCATTCTTAAACGATGCCAATGTGAAAATGTATGGTGTTGAAGCAGCTGGTTTTGGTATTGAAACTGGTAAACACTCTGCGCCGTTAAATGCCGGTCACGTTGGTGTGTTACATGGTAACCGTACTTACTTGATGAGTGATGAGCAAGGTCAGATTATTGAGACACATAGTATCTCAGCAGGTCTTGATTATCCGGGTGTTGGTCCTGAACATAGCTTCTTGAAAGATATGAAACGCGTAGAATACGTGCCGATTAATGATACAGAAGCTTTGCAAGGTTTCCGTGATTTAACCAAAATCGAAGGGATTATTCCTGCACTTGAAAGCTCTCATGCGATGGCATACGTTTCTAAGCTTGCACCAACAATGTCTAAAGATCAGATTATTATTGCGACTGTTTCAGGTCGTGGTGATAAAGATTTAATGACAGTTGCACGCATTGATGGCGTAGAAATGGTCGAGATGTAAGAGAACTATAATGCCAAGCTTGTTTATGGTGATGTTAGGTGGGTGTCATGCACGCGCTAATACAGAGGTTCATGATGTTGTCATGGCGGTAGGAGATACTTTGGAAGGAGTTTATCCTCAACTTAAACAGGCTTGGTTTGGTGAGGCTCAAGGATTACATATTGATGCTTGGGCCAAGTTCTCTGGTGTTAGCTCTCAAGAGCAAAATTATCAAATTCATTTTACAGATGCTGCTCCACAACCAGATGATTTAAAATTATATTTAATTAATCTGGGTGGATATAATGCTCGTGAATTCGGTGAACTTCACCGCTATGAGTTTGTAGTTGCACCAAACGCTGTCGTTGCAAAACAATTAGGTAAACAATTTATAGATCAAGAGTGGCAAAAAGCACACACAGATCGAGTCATTGATATTGATGACTGCTTAGCGATAGATTGTGTAGCAGGGCGCTATATTCATTTAATAAAAGGCGATTTTGCTGCAACAATTTGGGAAAATACGTATTTGACCGTGGTATAGGTCATTTGAAATCTAATATTCATATGGAAGTGGGTAAATGGATTTAATTCAAGAAAATGGACAGCCTCGCTACGGGCGTTTTGAATCTGTACCGTCAACCATTCATGTACAACATTATATTTATAAAACCCCTTATGGTAAGGTCTTAAAGGGCTGGCGTAAGCAATTAAAATATAAAAAATTTAAATTCTGCGGCATTCAACATAAACACTATAGTATTGGTCTGGCAATTGCAGATATCGGTTGGGTCGGGCACGGTTTTTTCTATATTTATGACCATGAAACCCAGCAAGTCATTGAGTGGAATGCAATTCAGCCTTTGGGGCATAAAACCTATCTTGATGAACAGCCATTGTTTAATCAAAGCTATTTTTCTAAATCGCCTTATCAGTTTGATATTCAGCATGCCAATGGTGTGCGGTACATTCGAGTGACCAAATATGGTGAGATCCAACTTAGCGCTCGTATTTTTTGTGCTGGGACCGATATATTAAGTTTATGTACACCGACAGGTATCAATGGTTGGACCTATACCCAAAAGCAGACCACGCTGGGTGTAGAGGGAATGTTTATTAATAAACAAAACCAAGTTGTACAATTTGATGAAAAGACTTTTGCATCTTTAGATGATACTTGTGGTTTTTTGCGCCCTGAAACAGCTTGGTTCTGGCTTTCATGTAATTTCTGGGATGAGCAAGGGCGGCGTATTGGTTTAAATTTGGCTTCAGGTGTTAATGAAAGCTTTGGTAATGAAAACTGCTTATGGATTAACGGAGTTTTATTTCCACTGACTGATGTTTTATTTGAAAAAGTAAATGATGAGCTTTGGCAAATTAGCTCTCTAGATCAAAAACTTAATCTACAGGTCCATATTGGTTGGTGCCGATACGAAAATATTAATTTAAGAATGATTGGAAGCCAGTTCAACCAGTGGCAAGCTAAAATTAGCGGCACGATTGAGCATGAGGCAACTGATATCATCAATTGCAATGAGCAATACGGTTTACTAGAACAACATTATGCAAAATGGTAACAAGCGGGTTATAAACCTGCTTGCCAAAATGCTTCACCAGCTGCAATAGGATCATTGGTCTTTTCGAGTGTTTCAATCCAGACTGGATATTGACGAATGACCGGATGCTGACTTGGATGAAAATCTTTTTTAAACCAATCTAAGTATTGGCTTTTCATAGCGGTTAATGTGCCATTTTTGCCGAAAAACCAAGGTAGACCCTTAAGGCTCATCAAGAGTCTTTCTCTAGAACTAAAGCCATCACATTTCAACATGATGTTGGTGCGATAAAGTGTAAAGCCAAACATCAATACTGTCGTAAGAACTAATACAAATCGACGAGTTGACTCAGGAACTTCACCTACTTGTTTCATGACATCAAAAGCAACATCACGGTGCTCCATTTCTTCAATCGCATGCCAAGCAAACAGTGCTCGAACATATGGGTGAGCATTTTCCAAAGTTTTTTTATTGCTATAAAACGTTTCTGCCATTAATGCCGTTAAATGTTCAGCTGCTGCTGTCATTGCAATATTGTATTGCGGTGAGCGTTTGGTGAGTTCAAAACGAAAAATTCTTTTTAGTGTAGCTGTGAATTGGTCAACAGGCATACCTTGTTCTTTCATGAGCTGATTCATTTTGTCATGAGCAATACCGTGTTGAGCTTCTTGTTTAATAAAGTCCACAACTCGTTTTTGTAGTTCTGGATCATCAATTTTGTCACGGAACATACGAACACATTCAATAAAATAACGCTCTCCATCAGGAAAGGTTAAGCTGAGTGCATCAAACATACGAGTCAAAAAAGGATCATTATTAAACCAAAAGCGAGGCGCTTCGTTTAAATGAAAATCTAGATCTTTACGAACCACTGGATCGACCTGATAACAAACATGTGCGTTCATATTTTTATTTCTCGCATCTAACTTGTTCACTAGTATGTCGTGACTGGTCGGCTTTGTTTTGACAGTTATTGCCAATTTTTATACAGTTTGCGACAAGGTGGCAGTAAAAAAAGGATGAGCCATGCAGGATTTTACGATTTCAAATGGTTATTTTTACCTTTGGAATACTTACTTAAAAGAAAGGGAAATAGACTGGCAGGCATTAAATCTGACGGATGTTCAGGCCCGACAAGTTCAAAATATTTTAGCTTCGTCTATCGATGCTCAATCTTCTTTAAATTTTTTTCTTGAGCTTTTAGAGCTAACCGAATCTCAGCTACAAGTTTCCAATTTAGCTTTGGAAATGGCTACTTGCATTACACCTGCCAATTTTGGTGTATTGGGCTATATGGCATCCCGAAGTGGCAGTTTTGCAGAGGTTCTTGAATATATTATGAAGTTTCATCGTCTGGTGATTGACGGTGAGCAAGTCGTACCTATGCAAATTGAGAAAGATGCTTCAAAAATTCGTTTGTATTGGCCGTTGGTTGATGACAGCAATATCATTCTTTGTGAATTGACCTTGGCAGCGATGGTACAGCTTGCTAAACAGATAGCCCCACTGCATGATTTTCTCTTGCAACAAGTTGAGTTCGTGCATCGGGTGCGTGGTCCGTTAGTGCACTATCAGCGTTTCTTTCAATGCAAATTATCATTTGAAAAACCTTACTATGCATTAACTTTTGCAAGTGAGGGACTAAGTATTCGTCCTCAGCATGCAGACCCAACCTTAATGCAACTTTTAGTGAAACAAGCAGAAGAAGCATTAGCTCAGCGTAAAATACATACAGATTTAGCTCAGCAAATACATTGGATCGTCCATGAATATTTTAAGCAAAGGCAGCAGGCCCCTAAAATAGAAGATATTGCCATCGAGTTGAATATTTCAGTACGAAGCTTGCAGCGCCAGCTACAGTCATTAAACACTTCATTTAAATTAATTTTAGATGCGGAGCGTATGAGGCGCTGTGAGATATTACTCAACCAAAATGCAAGCCTCACTTTAATTGCTGAACAATTGGGATATTCGGACCAGTCAGCACTTGCACGTGCCCATAAAAATTTGACAGGGCAAACCCTATTAGCAAGAAAAAGACAATTACAGCTAACAAATAAAAATGCAATAAAATAGCCTTCCTGTGGCGTTTTTCTATTCAGATGACGATCTAATAATGGCTCGAAAATAGGAAGCTTTGATCATTGAGAAAAGTTTCAAAATATTGATAAATGTACACCATGGGTTGTATGAATCATACAATCGAATATCGCCATAACGTTAGACCTGTTCAATGGACAAAAAATAGCGTTAAAATGCGATGTTCTTGTATTTCTACAAACAACTCCTCAATTTTAAATAATTCAAGGAAAGCACAACCCTATGTCACGTCTTGCCACCCGTTTTGAAAAGCTTAAGTCCCAACAACGTAAAGCGCTTGTATCTTATGTTATGGCGGGTGATCCACAACCGCAAGTAACAGTTCCGTTACTGCATAAAATGGTTGAGGCAGGAGTAGATGTCATTGAGCTTGGTTTACCATTTTCAGATCCAATGGCCGATGGTCCAGTAATTGCGCTTGCAGCTGAACGTGCGCTTGCAGCAGGGACTAACACATTAGATGCTCTTAATATGGTAAAGGAGTTCCGTGAACAGGATCAGGATACACCTGTTGTTTTAATGGGTTATCTAAATCCAGTTGAAGTGATTGGTTATGAGAAGTTTATTTCTCATGCGAAACAGTGTGGTGTAGATGGTTTATTGCTGGTGGATTTACCGCCAGAAGAGTCAAAAGAGTTTGCTGCTGTGTTGAAGCAACATGACATGGATCAAATTTTCTTACTCGCGCCAACTTCTACAGACCAACGTATTCAACATGTGGCAAATCAGGCAAGTGGATTTATCTACTATGTTTCACTCAAGGGTGTAACAGGAGCAGCAACACTAGATACAGCAGAAGCTGCTGCACGTATTCAAAAAATCAAAAATGCCACAGATATTCCAGTAGGCGTTGGTTTTGGTATTAGTGATGCCGCTTCAGCAAAAGCAATGGGTAGTGTTGCTGATGCTGTGATTGTAGGTAGTGCTTTCGTTAAAAATTTTGCAACGTTGGCAGCGGATGACGCTGTTGAACAGACGGTGAATAAAGTCAAGGAGCTTCGAGCAGCGCTCGATGAGTTAGTATGAATCAAGAAGTGAAATCAGGGAAAGTTCTTAGCCCTGCGACCCCATGGACAAAACGTCCGGTTCCAGGTATTGAAGTCGCAAATGAGCAACAAATTCTCAAAGCAACATTTACTGAGCCAACGATTGAATGCCCTGAATGTCATGCTCTAGTGACACGTACAGCAATCTCTTTCAATGCGTATGTTTGTCCACAGTGTGACGAACACTTACGTATGAAAGCTCGTGATCGTTTGAACTGGTTCTTCGACAATGTAGTAGCAGAATTAGGACAAGAGTTTAGCGCGAAAGATCCGTTAAAGTTTGTCGATACTAAGCCATATCCAGATCGTATGCGTGAAGCGCAAAGCAAAACTGGTGAAACAGAAGCTTTAATTGCAATGCAAGGCAATTTAAATGGCGTTGATTTGATTGCATGTGCTTTTGAGTTCGACTTTATGGGCGGCTCTATGGGTACTGTAGTGGGTGACCGTTTTGTTCAGGCTGCTGAACTTGCTATTGCAAAACGTCAACCATTGATCTGTTTCGCAGCTTCTGGTGGCGCACGTATGCAAGAAGGCATGTTGTCACTTATGCAAATGGCGCGTACTTCAGCGGCGATCCAAAGATTAAAAGATGCAGGCTTGCCTTATATCGTAGTGTTAACACATCCAGTGTATGGTGGTGTAACAGCTTCTTTAGCAATGTTGGGTGATATTCATATTGCTGAACCTAAAGCGATGATTGGCTTTGCTGGTAAACGTGTAATTGAGCAAACTGTACGTGAAACTCTAGAAGAACCGTTCCAACGTGCAGAATATTTGCTTGATCATGGTGTAATCGATCAGATTGTTCATCGTCATGCTTTACGTGATACTGTATCTCGACTTGTATCGAAATTGATGAACTTACCTTGAATCAACAAGCTCCACTTTCAATAGACTCTTTAGATACATGGCTCAATTATTGGAGCCATGTTCACGTTACAGGGATAGATCTTGGTCTGGAACGTGTAATTCCTGTTGCAGAAAAACTGGGTGTCACTCAGCCTACTGCTAAAGTTTTTACAGTGGCCGGAACGAATGGTAAAGGCTCAACTACGACCACACTGGCCGCGATATTAAACGCACAGGGTTATAAAGTTGGGTTATATCAGTCACCGCATATCTATCGCTTTAATGAGCGAGTTAAATTAGGTGGAGTTGAAGTCGATGATCAAAGTCTGATTGATGCTTTTGTTCAAGTCGATCAGGCTCGTCGCGATTGTGATTTAAGCTTATCTTTTTTTGAAGCAACCACTTTGGCTGCTTTTGTCATTTTTAAACAACAGCAATGCGATGTATGGGTACTCGAAGTCGGTTTGGGCGGGCGCTTAGATGTCGTCAATGTAATTGATCCCAACGTTGCAGTTATTACTAATATTGGCCTAGATCATACTGATTGGTTAGGCGATACGATTGAAAAAATTGCTTTTGAAAAAGCAGGAATTATTCGTCCACAAATTCCGGTTGTCTTTGCTGGCGAACAACTTTTACCTCAAGCAATTCAAGATAAAGCAGAAAGTACACAAGCAGACTTATATACCGTTAATCGTGATTATTTTTATAAACTCGCCGATGATGGACAAAACTGGTACTTTGCCTCTGAGGGAACCACTTTAAAGCTTCCTTTAGGTCATTTAGCCATTGAAAATATTGCAGGGGCGGTTGCTGCCATTTTAAATAGCGGACTTGAAGTTTCCCAGTCGGCATTAGAAAAAGGTATTCAATCTGCACGCTTAGCTGGGCGTTTTGAACAGCGTCAAGTTGAAGGAAAAACAGTAATTTTTGATGCCGGACATAATCCACATGGTGTTGAATTTTTGTTAAAGCAATTGCGAAATTTCTTAGAATACAATAAACAGTACACAGAAGTTGTCGCAGTATTTTCAATGCTGGCAGATAAAGATATAAAATCAGTAGTCGAGTTATTGAAACCTACTGTTTTACATTGGAAAATTGCTGAGTTGAATGTGCCGCGTGCTGCACCGATTCAGCAACTCAATGATGCCTTGCAAGGTCAGACAGTACAACAATATGGCAATATCAAAGAGGCATTTAAATCAGCGCTTGAGCAAACAAATAACAATCAGCTGATTTTGGCCTGTGGTTCGTTTCATACTTTAGAAGCGATTTGGGAGTATTTGGAAGAATGTCAATGAATAACAAACAACGCTGGATGGGTGGTGTTGTTTTACTGGGAGGTGGTGTTTTATTGGCAGCATTACTTCTAAAAGGAAATGAGGAAATAAAACAGGTTGAAGTTCAACCACCCGCATCCACATCGCCAAAAACTCAAACTAAGCCAAAGCAAGCAACTGAAGGCCAAATGGTACAACTACAACCTCTAGCGGTTGATGTTGAAACAGAAAAACGTTTGCTAGAAGAACAGCGCCGTTCACGTGAAAAAGCTGTTGCTGAACAAGAAGCACGTGCAGCAGAGTTTTTAGCAATGCAACAGCAAGCTGAAGCTGATGCTGCTCGTAAAGCAGCAGCAGAGTATGCTGCGATTAATGCACGTCGTACAGCAGCTCAAGAAAGTTCAGATAATATTCCACCAGAGTTAGTGGGCGAGGCGAAAGCTAAAAACCAGCAAACTAATGTGGCGAATAAAACAACTGATACTTCAAAAATAGATGCAGACAAAAAAGCAGCTGAAGCAAAACGCCAAGCAGAAGCTGATAAGAAAGCAGCTGAGGCAAAACGCCAAGCGGAAGCTGATAAGAAAGCAACTGAGGCAAAACGTCAGGCAGAAGCTGATAAGAAAACTGCTGAATCAAAACGCCAAGCAGAAGCAGATAAGAAAGCTGCTGAAGCAAAACGTCAGGCAGAAGCTGATAAAAAAGCGACTGAAGCAAAACACAAAGCAGAAGCTGATAAGAAAACATCAGAGGCTAAACGTAAAGCAGAAGCTGATAAAAAAGCTGATGCTGAGAAAGCGCGTGAACTGCTGGAAAATGGTGATAAAAAGTGGATGGTGCAAGTTGCATTAGCTGCTAACCAAGCAAATGCAGATTCAGTTGTTTCTAAATTACGAGCTAAAGGCTACAAGGTAACTACGAGTCAAACCAGCAAGGGAATCCGTATTATGGTTGGACCTGCGAAAGACCGTGATACTGCAGATGCAGCCCGTAAGAAAATTACTTCTGATTCAAGTTTAAACATGAAATCGGCTTGGGTCATTGATTGGGTGCCGCTTGATCAGCGATAACGGCTGATCATCCCCTAAATCAAATCAGGAACACTTACTTCAACGGCTTTATTCTTGTGAAGAAGTGTTCCATTCAATAGGGGGGGGGGCTTGAAGATGAATACAACGATCAAAATATTAGAACAATTTGTTTTTGCACAAGATTCAGGGATTAGCGCACTGTCTGGAGTTGCTTGCGTGGGGGATGATATTTATTTTGTTGGTGATAATCTCCCTTATTTATTAAGAATCAATCGAAACCAGAACATGGCCGATGCAACGGTCTTTGAAAAAATTCCGTTATTTGATTCTTCAGAGCAAATACCGCTAAGTGCATTAAGCAAAGAACAAAAGCCTGATTTTGAAGCTTTAACCTCTATAAGTTGGAACGGACAATCACAGCTTTTAGTGATGGGCTCGGGTTCTACAGAAAATCGAAAACGAGCATTACTCTATAACCCTGCCAATGATCAGGTCAGAACTTTCTTGGATGCGGTTGATTATGATTTTTTGCAGCATCAGGTTGAATTAACAGGCGGGGCTGATCTCAATATAGAAGCCGTATGTTCAGACCATCGTTATCTCTATATCTTTCAACGGGGTAACATAAATTTCCATCATGGGGTTTTAGTCTTTGATTTAATCAAAATTCAAGCAGGAAAATCCTTAGCAAATGCACTTATACATTCGCTCAAACTGAGCTTAGCTGAGCTTGATGGTTCAGCAAGTGGCATTTCAGATGCTTGTTTTTTAGTAGATAAAAATTTGATTGTTGCTACAGCTGCGGTCGAGCAAACACTCAATACCTATGATGACGGTGCTGTCTTGGGAAGTTTTATCTTGGTGTTTTCGCCTGATGGTAAAGCTTTAGCGGCTCATCTGATTCAAGGTGCGAAAGGACGAACACTGCCAATCAAGATTGAAGGGATTACTTGGTTCGAGTCGAGATCAGATGGCGAAGTCTTTTTATTAGTGACAGACAGCGATGGTGGGGATTCTGAAATTTTGAAGGTATTACTTAGCAATGCTGCTTTGGGGAAATCATAAAGTTAAATCATATTTTTGATGATCATCTATCTTTAAATGTATGTTTTTCGATGTAATTGATAAAAATGAAAACAATAAATAAGTTGGTGATTGAGCCAACTTATTTGCCTAATAATCATGTTTGCATACAAAAGAAATTCAGTCTTTAGCTGCTGGAATCCGACAGTTGCTGTTGAATCCATTTTACATTTTCAGGTGTAAATAAACCGTCAATGTTCTTCCATATAATATGGTAGCCATAACCACCTTCTTTCATTTCTTTAACTGCATCATCAATTGCCCAATTTTCAAAAATAATGCGATACATCGCAACACTCGCTCCTGTACGATCTGAACCATGGTAGCAATGCAATAAAACACGTTGATTATTCTGTTTGGCAATTTTGATTTGCTGCATGACTTTTAAAAGGTCTTGTCGGTTAATTGCCCAAGTGTTGATAGGAATGTGAACAAGATTAAACTTTTCATTTTTAAAAACTAAAGTATCTGCATCTTTGGCCCTTAAATTAATAATCGTTCCAATTTGATGGTTCTTTAATTCTGAAATCATTGCAGCATTAGGTTGTTCACTGCGAAAAACATCGTTACTCACTTGATAAAAATTATGACTTTGAGAGACTAAAGTACCCCAGTCTTTTGGCCTATCTTCATAGGTAATACTTTCATGTTGCATACATCCTTGTAAATTTATGCAGATGACAAGTGTGATGAGCGATAATTTTTTCATGTTTGATACCGGTTAAGCTCATAAGGATCATGAGCACAAATTATTTCAATCGTTGGCTCATGTTGAGCTAAATGCTGTAAGCGTTTGAGATTAACAAGGCGTTTCTCATTATCTTCTGCAAATGTTTTTTCCAGCAAACTAAGTGATCTTAATTTATTTTTAGGGTTTAACTCTAGGTGTGAGTAGTATGCATCTCCACAAAATAATAACCATTGATTTTGTTGCTTTATGGCAATGCCACAATGGCCAGCTGAGTGACCCAACAGCGGTACCATTAAAATTTCATCTTGAAAAATAGGAAAGCCTTTTACTTTTTCGAGGTTAAACCATGCTTCACCTTGCTGATATTCAACAAAGTTCCAGTAACGATGGTCTTTATATTGATTGGTTCTATAGCGAAGTTTGCCCTTAAAATTTGGAAGTTGGGCCGCGTTATATTCTGCCGCTAAAACATGGACAGTGGCATGGGGAAAATCTGAAATTCCACCTGCATGATCAAAATCAAGATGAGTGACAAAGATATGCTGTACATCCTTAGGATTAAACCCGAGTTTTTGGATTTGCTGAATGGCACTAAACTCAAGGTTAGGCTCAATTTTGCCTAAACGTTTAACTAATGAGCCTAGGCGTTGTTTCATATGTAAATAATCTTGCAAGCCAAAGCCTGTATCAATAAGCACTAAGCCTCGATCAGTTTCAACCAGAAGACAATGACAGATTACTTCAGCTCGAAAGCCTTTTTGTCCAAAGAGTGGGGCACAAACTGGGCACATGCTGCCACACTTTAAATGATGAATTTTATAGATCATGATTTTTATTTTTTATACCGAATCGCTTCGAGTTATAACTGATCTGAGCAGAAAAAACCATGTGTATTCAATACATAAATAAAAAGCCATCGCGTTGGATGACTTTTCAAGGTGAGGGTATTTACTTATTTTGCTTAAGATTTACTACGGGCTTGGCTTATTGAAATTTTCTGATGCTTGCCTGCGCGCTTCGCTTGTCTTACAGGGAATCTTTCAGGTGCCTGCCTACGCGCTTCGCTTGTCTTGTAGCGAACTTTTCAAATGCTTGCCTACGCACTTCGTTTGTCTTGCACTTCGATTAAAGCCTTTTTAAAAGGCTTTAATCTTGCTCAGGCTGTGGTGTTAGGCGTAAATATGGTTTAACCGCTGTATAGCCTTTAGGGAAGCGTTGCTTAATTTCTTCTTCGTCTTTCAAAGAAGGAACAATCACAACATCTTCGCCTTGTTGCCAGTTCGCTGGTGTAGCGACTTTATGCTTATCAGTTAATTGTAATGAATCCACGACACGTAAGACTTCGTTAAAGTTACGACCAGTTGAAGCAGGGTAGGTAATAATTAAACGAACTTTTTTGTTCGGATCAATAATGACCAAAGAACGAACGGTAAGTGTTTCACTAGCATTTGGATGAATAAAGCCATAGAGCTCAGATACTTTACGGTCTTTGTCAGCAATAATGGGAAAATTAACCGTAGTATTTTGAGTTTCGTTAATGTCGTTAATCCAGCCTTTATGCGATTCTACGTCATCTACAGATAAGGCAATCGCTTTGACATTACGTTTTTCAAACTCATCTTTTAATTTCGCTGTATAGCCTAATTCTGTTGTACATACAGGTGTATAGTCAGCTGGATGTGAAAATAAGATTCCCCAACTATCACCTAAAAAATCATAAAAATGAATAGTGCCTTCGCTCGATTCTTGTTGAAAATCGGGGGCAGTGTCTCCTAATCGTAGTGTCATGATATTTCCTCAATTGCTCATAATTTGTTATTCGATTGAATGAATATGCAGCATTTACTTTATGATTAAAATTATTGTTTTTGTATTTTATTATGAACTTTTGATATAAATGTAAATATATATGACTAAAACTCATTATTTTATGTGCTTAATCAATGTAACTTTAAGGTAAATTTGCTAAATTAGATTTCTCGGAAGTTATGCTTAATAGATGAGCGTTAATGCTACGTTTTTAGGTGCAAGGCGCATTACGGGGGACTAGATGAATGATAAAACCATTCGTCTAACTATCAGATTTTTTTTAGGGGTTTTGTGCAAACCCCTTGTACTTCAAATTTCTGGCACCATAATAAACGACTGAGAAAAAGTTTATTCATTTGACCAAGCAAGATTTAGAGAGTTTATCCATGTTGGCAAGTCTGATCGGAGGTATCTTCGGTACAAAAAATGAGCGCGAACTCAAACGCATGCGCAAAATTGTTGAGCAAATCAATGCGCTCGAGCCGACGATATCAGCTTTAAGCGATGCAGACTTATCTGCAAAAACTCCAGAATTCAAACAACGTTATAATAATGGCGAAAGTTTAGATAAATTACTTCCAGAAGCATTTGCAGTTTGTCGTGAAGCAGCCAAGCGTGTAATGGGCATGCGTCACTATGACGTTCAGCTTATTGGTGGTATTACCTTACATGAAGGTAAAATTGCCGAAATGCGTACCGGTGAAGGTAAAACCCTGATGGGTACTTTGGCGTGTTATTTAAACGCATTAAGTGGCGAAGGCGTTCATGTCATTACTGTGAACGATTATTTGGCACAGCGTGATGCTGAGTTGAACCGCCCATTATTTGAATTTTTGGGTTTATCTATTGGTACGATCTATTCAATGCAAGGTCCGTCTGAAAAAGCGGAAGCTTATCTTGCTGATATTACCTATGGTACCAATAACGAATTCGGTTTTGACTACTTACGTGACAACATGGTGTTTTCTTTAGCAGAAAAGAAACAACGTGGTTTGCACTATGCCATTATCGATGAAGTTGACTCAATCTTGATTGATGAAGCACGTACACCATTAATTATTTCTGGTCAAAGTGAAGACTCTTCGCATCTATATTCTGCAATTAATTCGATTCCCCCTAAATTAAAGCCGCAAAAAGAAGAAAAAGTGGCAGATGGTGGGCATTTCTGGATTGATGAAAAGCAGCGTTCAGTTGAAATGACCGAAGTTGGTTATGAAACTGTTGAGCAAGAACTTATTCAGATGGGCTTGTTGGCTGAAGGTGAAAGCCTATATTCAGCAACGAATCTAAGCCTTGTTCATCATGTGTCTGCTGCTATTCGTGCACATTTCTTATTCCAACGTGATGTTCACTATATTATTCATGATGGTGAAGTCGTGATTGTTGACGAACATACTGGTCGTACAATGCCAGGTCGTCGTTGGTCTGAAGGGTTGCATCAAGCAGTTGAAGCGAAAGAAGGTTTAGAAATTCAGCCTGAAAACCAAACACTAGCGACCACAACATTCCAGAACTATTTCCGTCTATATAAAAAGCTTTCAGGTATGACAGGTACTGCTGATACTGAAGCTGCGGAAATGAAAGAAATTTATGGCCTTGATGTTGTGATTATTCCAACTCATCGACCAATGGTACGTAATGACCAAAACGATTTAATTTATTTAAACCGTAACGGTAAATACGACGCGATTATTCAGGAAATTACGAATATTCGTGAGCAAGGTGTAGCACCGATTCTGATTGGTACAGCGACCATTGAAGCCAGTGAAATTTTATCTTCTAAGTTAATGCAAGCTGGTATTCATCACGAAGTGTTGAATGCAAAGCAACATGAGCGTGAAGCTGACATTATTGCTCAAGCGGGTAGCCCGAATGCAGTCACGATTGCAACCAACATGGCTGGTCGTGGTACGGACATTATCTTGGGTGGTAACTGGAAAGCGAAGCTTGCCAAACTTGAAAACCCTACGGCTGAAGATGAAGCACATCTGAAAGCACAATGGGAACAAGACCACGAAGATGTGTTGAAATCAGGTGGTTTGCACATCATTGGTTCTGAACGCCATGAATCACGTCGTATTGATAACCAGTTACGTGGTCGTGCGGGTCGTCAAGGTGACCCGGGTGTTTCTCGTTTCTATTTGTCTCTTGAAGATGACCTTATGCGTATTTTCGCAGGTGATCGCGTAGTCGGAATGATGCGCGCGATGGGTCTACAAGAAAATGAAGCGATTGAACACAAAATGGTGAGTCGTTCAATTGAGAATGCTCAGCGTAAAGTTGAAGCGCGTAACTTTGATATTCGTAAAAACTTATTGAAATACGATGATGTGAATAATGAACAACGTAAGATCATTTATTCACAACGTGATGAAGTGTTAGCTGAAAATACTTTAAAAGAATACGTTGAAGAAATGCATCATGAAGTGATGAAAGGCGTGATTACTAACTTTATTCCACCAGAGTCAATTCATGACCAGTGGGATGTTGAAGGTTTAGAAAACGCTCTACGTATTGATTTGGGTATTGAGCTTCCAATTCAAGAGTGGTTAGACCAAGATCGTCGTCTAGATGAAGAAGGTTTAGTTGAGCGAATCAGTGATGAAGTGATTGAGCGTTATCGTCAGCGCCGCGCTCAAATGGGTGATGAATCAGCAGCAATGCTAGAACGTCACTTCGTTTTAAACTCTCTTGATCGCCATTGGAAAGATCACTTAGCTGCAATGGATTATTTGCGTCAAGGTATCCATTTACGTGGCTATGCGCAAAAGAACCCTGAACAGGAATACAAGAAAGAAGCTTTCAACCTGTTTGTAAATATGCTGAGCATTATTAAAACTGATGTTGTGACTGATTTGTCTCGTGTACACATTCCAACACCAGAAGAACTTGCAGAAATGGAAGCTCAACAGCAGCAGCAAGCTGAATCAATGAAGCTTTCTTTTGAACATGATGACGTAGATGGGTTAACTGGTGAAGTTACACTTTCTCAAGAAAGCATGAACGAGTCTAACGATCAGCAAGCTTTCCCTGTTCCAGAAAGCCGTAATGCACCATGCCCATGTGGGTCTGGACTAAAATATAAGCAATGTCACGGTAAGATCTAATCTGCCTTCACATAAAAAAAGCAGAACAATTGTTCTGCTTTTTTTATGTTTGTAGTAAGCCTGTGAATAATGTTTGCAGTTTTAAGCATTAAATGCTATTTACTTCTCATCCAGAGTGTATGTTGGAAAGACAATGAAAAAAGTATTACAACCTTTATTTTTAACTGTTCTTGCTGTGCCTAGTTTTGTTTTCGCAGCAGAAGCAGCTTCAGCCCCTCAAACGACAACGGTTGATAAAGTACTTGCAGCAAAAGGCCCAACTTCGGCTCAAGCTGTAGTGAAGCAAGAAAATACAACAGTGATTAGTCCGCGTACAGGCATTCGCTATACGTTGGGTAATACAGGTAATCGCCCAATTATTTTACAAACTACTGCGATTGCTCCGGCAAACTCAGCAAATATTAATCGTATTGTGGCAACTAACCCTGCTTTATCTGTAAAGAGTCAAGAAAAAGCGAAAGTTGCACTCATTGGTGAAGCTGCTGTTGCAGGGCCTGCCGCTGTTGCTGCAAGCAATTTAACAGCTCCAGCTGTAACGAATAGCATTGCACCTTCAAATCCAGCCTCAATGAATTAAGTTGTATTTATAAAAAAAGCCGGTCAATCATGAACCGGCTTTTTTATATGAGAATTTCTAATTTTAGATCTGATTATTCACATCATCATTTTTTGTTTCACGAATGAATAAGAAAGCGACGAGTGATAAAAGTGATGCGGCAGTAAGATAATAACCAACTGCATATAAACCATAAGTTTCAGCAAGCTTCGTTGCAATAAGTGGCGCAAATGATGCACCAAAAATGCCAGCCAAGTTAAACGTTAATGCTGAACCAGTATAACGAACTGAGGTTGGGAAAAGTTCAGAAAGAACCGTCCCAATCGGACCATAGGTTAAGCCCATAATGGCTAGGCCTGTACATAAGAACAGGAAGACGATTAACGTATTTCCAGACTCTAACATACTAGAGAAGAATAAGCCGAAAATCGCAGCAGCGATACAGACGCCAATAGAGGTAGTTTTACGACCAAATTTTTCTGCAAAAATAGCCGATAAAGGAATGAATGCAGCAAAGCAAAGTGTGGCAAAGAGCTGAAGTTCTAAGAACTCTCCACGTGCATAGCCAAGCTTCGTGGTTCCCCAGTTTAAGGCAAATACGGTCGTAAGATAGAACACGACAAACGTACAGATTGCTGCAATTGTGCCAAGAATAAGTTTGCCTGTATGTTTAGTTAAGACTTCTTTAAAGGGAATATTTACTTCTTTTTGCTTATCCAAAACTTTTTGGAATGCAGGAGTCTCATGGAGCTTTAAGCGGATATATAAGCCCACAATCACTAATACAGCACTTGCAATGAATGGAATACGCCATCCCCATTGCATGAACGCTTGCTCAGGAATAGTCGCACTCAATAATAAAAATGAACCGGTTGCCAAAATAAAGCCAATTGGAGCGCCGAGTTGCGGGAACATGCCATACCAGGCTCTTTTGCCTTCAGGTGCATTTTCAGTCGCGAGTAAAACGGCACCACTCCATTCGCCCCCTAATCCTAAACCTTGTCCTAAACGGCATAAAGCTAATAGTAAGGGTGCGAAAATCCCGATTTGTGCATAGGTAGGAAGTAAACCAATACATACGGTTGAAACACCCATGGTCAGTAACGCTGCAACTAATGTAGCTTTTCGGCCAATACGGTCTCCTAAATGGCCGAATATTGCTGCACCGATGGGGCGTGCAATAAAGGCAATTGCGAAGGTTGCTAAAGATTGTAAGACTGCGGCACTGCCACTACTAGCAGGGAAAAACAGGTGAGGAAAAATAAGAACGGCAGCAGTTGCATAGATATAAAAGTCGAAGAACTCAATGGTTGTACCGACTAAGCTTGCAAACAAAACCCGCGTTTTTGAATTAGTGGCTACTGCCGGAGCAGCCGCCGCAGAGGTTGAATCCATATAAAACCTTATATCAGTTAAAATTTATTTTTAATTTACTATTCCTTTTAAAGACGTATTTTTCTAAAAGAATAGCGTGAAAGAACATCATCCATGACTCTTTCAGGATCACTGAATAAGAGTGAAAAATGAACTAAACAATGTACCAATAGATAGCAAGAAAATGTGCTCCTGCACCTAAAAGCACAAAAATGTGCCAGATCGCATGGGTATATCTTACCTTTTTTAACGCGTAAAACAATGCTCCAACCGTATAAGCTAATCCGCCAATGATCAAGAAAATCAATGCGTCTTTACTTAAATAAGTGCGCATATCATCCATTACAAACACGGCAAGCCATCCCATTAAAATATAAGCCAGCAAAGAAATTTTTTGAAAACGATGAATAAAAACTAACTTGAAAAGTGTACCAATTGCAGCGATGCCCCAAAGTGCAACCAGCAGAACATGAGCTTTTGTAGTAGGTATAGCGATGCTTAAAAATGGGGTATAAGTTCCAGCAATTAAATAATAAATGGCTGTATGGTCAAGTTTCTTATACCAGTAACGTAGATTCTGTGTTTGGGCAAAGTGATAGAGTGTAGAGCTGGTGAAAACCAGAATGAGACTAAATGAGTATACCCATAAACCAATCCACTGAGCAGTTGAAAGATAAGATCCCTTCATAATTAAAAAGATAGAAGCAACAACTGCCATAACGACACCAGCCCCATGGCTGTAGGCATTAAATAGTTCTTCTTTAGGATCGTAAGTTTCCAGTACAGATTTACTCATAAGTTTAATTTTTTTGATTAAAAATACGAATGTATAGAAATACAAAACAGTCGTAAAGTTATTTTATTTTTAATCCTAGACCCTTTAAACTTCATATCTTATATGAGTCTTCATTTTTAGGTATATCCGTGTCGGTTTTTTCCTTTGAGCAAGAACAGCAATTCTTCCATGAAATTAAGCAAATGCTTGATCAACAAACTTTTGAGCGTTTGATCTTGAGCCAATATAAGGGAGAGTTGGAACAACTGGAAAAAATCACTTTCCGCGTTGTAGAGTTACATGGGCAAAAACAGCTTTCAGCTTTATATCACCATACAACCCAAGATGTGACCAAAAACTATTCATTTGAAGATGGTTTGCAGCAGATTGAGCAGTTAATCATACAGTGTAAGCAAGCGAACTTATTTTCGACTAATCAAGAAATTCAACTTAAAAAAAATAAGAAAAAAGCGCTGTTAAATATGGGTAAAAAGCAGGCTGTAAATGCGACCCAAACTGTTCAGACTCATGATCGTGAAAAGCAACGCTATGTACAGCAGGGCAATGCGTTTTTAAAAGAACTTGGTATTACCGATGAAAAAGGCCAAATCATTCCAAGCATGGCGCGTAAATGGAAACAGATTAATAAATTTATTGAAATCTTTGCGAGCGCTTATGAGCAAATTGATGCATCTCAACAAGAGTTACGCATTGTCGATTTTGGTTCGGGTAAAGGTTATTTAACTTTTGCTTTGTATGATTATTTGCAAGAGCAGCAGAAAACACCGTTGATTACTGGAGTCGAATTGCGCCCGAATCTGGTTGAATTCTGCCAAAAAGTTGCAGATAAAGTGCATTTTAATCATTTAGACTTTTTTGAAGGTGATGTACGTAGTTATCAACCGGAAAAGTTAGACGTTATGATTGCCTTGCATGCTTGTGACATTGCTACCGATTTTGCGATTCATACTGGCATTCGTTTAAATGCTTCAATGATTATGTGTGCCCCATGTTGCCATAAAGAGTTACGCCCACAATTACATAGTCCCGAAGTTTTACAGCCAATGCTGCAATTTGGGATTCATGCTGGTCAGCAAGCTGAAATGTTAACCGATACATTACGTGCATTACTTTTAAAAGCTTATGGCTATGAAACCAAAGTTTTTGAGTTTGTATCGCTTGAACATACCAGTAAAAACAAAATGATTCTGGCGACGAAGCGTAAGGATGTCACTCAGCCTGATGCCAAGATCATGGCTCAAATTCAAGCCTTGAAAGACATGTATGGTATTAAAAAACAAACTCTAGAATTGTTATTACAAGACCAGTTGCCTATCGAGAATATTGGTTGTAAGTGTTAAGCAGGTTAACCCATGTATAAAATTATAGCGGGTGGGTGGGAGCAGCTTGAGAAAGATGCCAAGCTCATCCGTGAGCAAGTTTTTATTCAAGAGCAGGGAATTGCCCCAGAAGATGAATGGGATGATTTGGATGCTAGGGTTTTGCACTTTATTGTGTATGACCGTGAACAACCAATTGCTACAGCGCGATTGTTGCCGCAGCATAGCGTAGGGCGGGTAGCTGTTTTAATGCCTTATCGAAAGCAGGGTGTGGGCAAAATTTTAATGCAGCACATTATTGATTATGCGCGCCAGCAGAACTTACCTTATCTAAAGCTTTCAGCTCAAACTTATGTGACCGCGTTTTATGAAGCATTGGGCTTTGTAGTTCAAGGCGAAGAGTATCTAGATTGTGGTATCCCACATATTGATATGACTTTAGAGTTAAATTGAGACTTCTTTTTAGAAATCTCAATTTGGCATTATTTCATTGCATTCCAGCTTTCAATGGCTTGTAAACCTGTTTCTAAGCCGACTTCATAGCTGTAACGAAGCTTTTTAGGATTAGTGCTTAAACGGCCAGCCATATTTTTAAGAGGTGGTGGGCAAACTTCTAAAATTTGCTGTTCTGGATTTTCACCACGAACAAAATCGACCGAAGCGTTATAACGAGCACAACGGCTACGTAAGCTGTTTGCAAAACCATAATGATGTTTAAACGCGTATTTCGCGAGGAATTGATCTCCTCGACTACTCGCCTTAAAGTAATTTTTCGGGCGTGTGCGTAAAACCAATAGTTTTTTTACGTCACTTTGTTGAGCCGTCCAGCGAACGGGTAGGGCATCTGCAACGCCACCATCAAAATAAGGTTCACCCATGATGTCGACAGGATGACGCGTTAAAACTGGAATTGAGCTAGAAGCACGAAGTGCATTTAGCAAATTATCTTTACCAGCACGAAGATATTCTGCATGACCTGTTTTAGCATGCGTCAATACCATATAAAAATCTGGATTTTTAGCGAAAAGGCTTTGCTGATCAAGAGGATGTTCTTTTTCACCAACTTCCCACATCCATTCTAAATCGAGTAAATCACCGCCTTTAAAAAAGCGTTTGTAATCGATAAATTCAGGACGAAGTGAGTGATCAATATAAAAGGTTAACGTACGACCTTGTTGACCAGCTAAGTAGTTGGCCACATTGGTCGAGCCAGACGATACGCCAACGTATAAATTGAAAGGATTGAACTGTTGTTGTAAAAACGCGTCAAGTACACCACTGGTAAAGGCACCACGCATGCCTCCACCCTCTACAACCAGTGCGTTGCGGGAAAAATCTGTCATTTGAAAAATTTCTGATTACTGAGTTGATTGCTTATGTTCTTGCATATCCATTTCAGGCATGTCGTCACTATGTTGAGCGTGTTGCTCTGTAGAGTGTTCAGCTTTTTGCTGCATTTGCTCTTGTTGTGCTTTGCGCTGTGCACCTGGCATATAGTCAGGTTCATTACTCATCGCTAAATAGAAAAAGCCAAGGAAAATCGCACTTAAAACACCAACGATCAGAACAAATTTCCAGCCTAAAACTGCTGACTCGGAAGAATTTTTATCGGACATAAGGATTTCTCGAATGTGCTGTAGAAGCACAAAAATGAAGTCTATTTATAGCATATTTAGGCGTGAGGCTGAAATCTTAAAGGTCATAAAGAAAAACCCATATAAATAAAATATATTTATATGGGTAAGGTTTATGCAGTTTTTAAATATTCAATACGACTAAATTATTGAATATTTTGTTTCTGCTCAGCTTTGGTTTTTAGCAAAGTTGGAGGTGTAAAGCGTTCACCATATTTGGCAGCTAATTCTTCAGCTCGTTTTTGTGCTTTATCAGTGCCGTATTGATTTAGGAATTGAATTGCTCCACCCGTCCAAGGCGCATAACCAATCCCAAAGATAGAACCGACATTGGCATCAATAACCGACTCCAACACACCTTCTTCATAACAACGTAATGTATCTAGCGCCTGTACAAACAGAATGCGATCAATTATGTCTTGTTCAGAAATATCATGATCTTTTTGCCAACGGTTCAAGCCTTCCCAAAGGTACTTTTTACCATTTTCCGGATAGTCATAGAAACCTGCACCAGCAGCTTTACCTTTACGGTTTAACTCATGAATCATGGTGTGAACCACTTCATCTACAGAAGTTTTAGGTAAATCTTTTCCTTCAGCTTGCAGGGCTTTACGTGCTTCACTAGCAACATGTTCAGTTAAGGTTAAAGACACTTCATCTTGAATGGCGAGTGGGCCAACTGGCATGCCTGCTTTCAGTGCAGCCATTTCAATACGTGCTGGGTGAACGCCCTCTGCAAGCAAGCGCATACCTTCTTGAATGAACGTACCAAATACACGACTCGTAAAGAAACCACGGCTATCATTAACAACTATCGGTGTTTTTCCAATTTGTTGTACAAAGTCATAAGCTTTGGCAAGTGTCTCTGCGGAGGTATTTTTACCTTTAATAATCTCAACCAACTGCATTTTGTCGACAGGGCTAAAGAAATGCAGACCGATAAACGCTTTATCATCCTTACTTGCTTGAGCTAAACCTGTAATTGGCAGGGTTGATGTATTCGATGCCATTACACCATTAGGCGCTAAATATTGTTCAGCTTCTTGAGTGACTTTAGCTTTGAGCTCTTGGTTTTCAAATACCGCTTCAATAATTAAGTCACAGCCTTGAAGATCTTGAGCTGAAGCTGTAGCCGTAATCAGTGATAAAATCTGATCACGTTTTTCTGCGGTCATGCGGCCTTGTGAAACACGTTTATCAAGAAGCTTTTGTGAGTAAGCTTTGCCTTTCTCTGCATTTTCAACAGATACATCTTTAAGTACAACAGGAATGCCTTTAATTGCGGTTGAATAGGCAATACCAGCGCCCATCATGCCAGCACCCAACACACCAACTTTAGTCGCTTGCCATTTTGCAACGTCGGCAGGGCGGCTCGCACCAGATTTAATTGCATTTAGACCATGCCAGAAAGTGCCGATCATATTTTTAGAAATTTGGCCTGTTGTAAGCTGAGTAAAGTAGCGAGACTCGATACGCAGTGCAGTATCGACATCGACTTGAGCTCCTTCAACAGCGGCAGCCATAATCGCTTCAGGGGCAGGGTAACAGCCTTTAGTTTTATCTCTTAACATGGCTGGTGCAATTGCAAGAACTTGTGCAACTGCTGGAGTTTTGGGATCACCACCCGGAATTTTATAACCCTTCACATCAAAAGGTTGCTGAGATTTTGGATTCGCTTTTACCCATGCGATTGCTTTATCTAAAAGCTCTTGTTCATTTTCAGCAGTATCGTGGATTAAGCCTAAAGACTTTGCTTTATCGACACCGAACTGTTTGCCTTCCATTAAGAAAGGAAATGCATTTTGAAGTCCGAGCAGACGTACCATACGTACAATACCACCGCCACCTGGTAGTAAACCTAAAGTAACTTCTGGTAGGCCAAATTTGCTTTTCGGGTCATTGATTGCAATACGGTGATGGCAACTTAATGCGATTTCCCAACCACCGCCAAGTGCAGTGCCATTTAATGCTGCAACAACTGGAATCCCTAGTGTTTCAATTGTACGTAAATGACCTTTTAGCTTTTCAACCATGTTGAAAAAGTCAGTTGCGTGTTCAGGCTGAACTTGGATCAGCTCATCTAAATCACCGCCTGCAAAGAAAGTTTTTTTAGCCGAGCGGAAAATAACACCTGAAAGTTCTGTTTCTGCTTTAAGCTTCTGAGTCGCTTCATCGAGCGAGTCACGAAACTCGGCATTCATGGTGTTTGCAGATTGACCAGTTGAATCAAGTGTTAAAATGACAATATTGTCGGTATTTTTTTCGTATTGAATTGCACTCATCTTTTATTTTCCTAATTTTTATACGCGTTCAATAATGGTGGCAATACCCATCCCACCGCCAACACAGAGCGTCGCTAAACCGCGCTTTTTATCTTGTCGTTCAAGCTCATCAAGTAGTGTGCCTAAAATCATGGCACCTGTTGCTCCTAAAGGATGGCCTAAAGCAATCGCACCGCCATTTACGTTGACTTTTTCAGCAGGTACATTGAGTTCATTAATAAAACGCATAACAACCGCTGCAAATGCTTCATTGACTTCAAATAGGTCAATATCATCAATAGTGAGACCAGCTTTTTCTAAGGCTTTACGTGCAGCGGGAGCAGGGCCAGTCAGCATGATCGTAGGGTCTGTCCCGACGAGTGCAGTCGCCAAAACTTTAGCGCGTGGTTTTAAGTTTTGTTCTTTCACCGCTTTTTCAGAAGCCAATAAAACTACAGCAGCTCCATCGACAATGCCAGATGAGTTACCTGCATGATGAACATGATTGATTTTTTGTGCTTCAGGGTATTTTTGTAAGGCAACAGCATCAAAACCCATTTGTCCCATCATTTCAAAACTTGGGTTGAGTTTAGTCAGTCCTTCAACTGTCGTATTTCCTTTAATAAATTCATCTTTTTCTAAAATCACCACACCAGAATGATCTTTTACTGGAACCACTGATTGATCGAAATAGCCATTTGCCTGAGCTGCTGCGGCTTTTTGCTGAGAGTTTACTGCAAATGTGTCTACATCTTCGCGGCTATAACCATCTAAGGTTGCAATGAGGTCAGCCCCCACACCTTGTGGAACAAATGATGATTTAAGGTTTGTTTCAGGGTCTAACGCCCACGGCCCGCCATCGGAGCCCATTGGAATACGTGACATTGACTCGACGCCACCAGCAACCACTAAATCTTCCCAGCCTGAGCGAACTTTCATTGCTGCCATATTGACTGCTTCTAAACCTGAAGCACAAAAACGATTGATTTGCACTCCAGCAACATCATCATTCCAGCCTGCGGCAATGGCGGCTGTTTTAGCAATATCACCACCTTGATCACCAATAGGAGTTACACAGCCCAGAACAATATCGTCGACTTTAGACGTATCGAGTTGATGACGCTGCTGTAATTCATTTAATAAAGTGGTGAGTAATGTAATAGGTTTTACTTCGTAAAGAGAGCCGTCTTTTTTTCCTTTTCCGCGTGGTGTGCGAATGGCATCAATAATATAAGCCTCGCTCATAACAGTTCCTTTTTTATTGCTTAAAATTTATTTGTGTTTTGAGTGTACTAGTTTTAATAGCGAGTGCAATGACGATAAGCGCACCAGTCAGGTGATGATTTTTGCCAATAGAGATACAAAAAAGCCCAAGTTGAACTTGGGCTAAATGTGAAACTAAAGAGATTTAAGAATTAGTGGTAACCGTGTAGCTGACGGTATAAACCAGGGGTCACACCTGTCCATTTTTTAAATGCGCGGTGGAAAGTACTGGTTTCACTAAAGCCAACTTGTTGTGCAACATCTTCAAGTGTTAATTCAGGATTGAGTAACAAATGAATAGCAGCATCTCGGCGTAGGGCATCTTTCACGCCTTGGTAGCTTTTACCTTCAGCAGCCAAGCGGCGCCGTAAGGTTTGAGGAGACAAGTACAACATTGATGCAACGTCATTAAGCGTTGGCATTTCTTCACCAATCTGGCTTTTGAGTACGTCACGAATACGAGAAGTCAGCGAGTTGGTGTTTTTGAATTTTACTAAAAGCTGAGCAGGAGCTGCTTTTAAGAACTCTTCTAGCGTTTTTTCATCTTGGCGGATTGGCAAATCAAGATAATCGGCTGCAAAGGTAATTTCAGTACGCGGTGCATCAAACTGCATGACCGGTGCAAAAAATAATGCATCATATTCATCTGCATGAGCAGGACGTGGATAGCTAAAATGAACACGCTCTAAAGGTAAACGACGTTCAATCAGCCAAGATGCCAAACCATGCCAAATCATTAACATACTTTCAGTAATGAAATGGTCCGGATCTAATGTTTTTGGAATGAGTGGAACTAAACGTGCTTCATGTTTGTCACGCTCTAGGCTTACAGACCATTCATCACCGAATAATTTGTAAAATTGAGATGAGAGTTCAAGGGCTTGGCCCAAGGTTTTTGCATGAATAATCAACTGACACATAATGGCAAAAGTGCCCAAACGACGTGGCTGTACATCAAAACCAACGTGTTCATCCTGTGTGACCATCCACAACATTTTTATAAAACGAGTGTATTGTTCTGGCGAGATTCGAGCTTTAGGTTGACGTAATAGTTCCGCTTCGATACCCACATGTGAAAGTAACGTCTCGACATCCATGCCAAGGCGTTTTACGCCTGTCAAAGCCGCATTCACGAAGTGGATGCTAATCGTATCGCGACTCATATTGAATCCTTCAGTCTCTTTGATGTTCACTTTAAATTGACCTAAATGACCGTCTAAAAAAATAAATTGGCGATTTACAACAGAGTAAAAGCACTTTTTACATGTTAAATTGCCGAAATGATCAAGGTAAATGGCTGAACATGACATTGTTTTAGAATATTTGCTTAACTAATATAAAAGAAAATATGAATAATAGTGGTTAAAAAAAGATGACGACAGCATTAAATGGACTTAAAGTTCTCGATTTCTCGACACTCTTACCTGGACCTTTTGCCACAATGTATTTAGCCGATATGGGTGCAGAAGTCATCCATATTGAATCTCCATCACGTCCAGATTTAATTCGCATCATGCCGCCTTATGCAAATGGACAAGCAACGGCACATAGTTATTTAAATCGAAATAAACAGTCGATTGTTCTCGATTTAAAAGATCCAGCGAGTATTGAGCTGATTAAAGCTAAGATTTCCGAATTTGATATTGTCATCGAGCAGTTTCGACCTGATGTGATGCGCCGTCTAGGATTAGACTACTCAACGCTTGCAGAAATTAATCCACGTTTAATTTATTGTTCAATTACCGGATATGGACAGACAGGAAGCTATAAAGACAGAGCTGGGCATGACATTAATTATTTAGCTTTAGCTGGTATTGCTGGGTATAGCGGCCGACAAGACAGTGGCCCGCCACCGCTTGGCATTCAAGTTGCAGATATTGCAGGTGGTTCACTTCATGCAGTCATTGCTATTTTAGCCGCAGTGGTTGAGCGCGCGCGTAGCGGCATGGGGCAATATATTGATATTTCCATGACCGATTGCGTGGCAAGCTTAAATAGCATGGCTGCATCAGCCACACTTGCTGCACAGGTCGAGCAGGCTCCAGAACATGGCATGCTCAATGGTGGCATTTTCTATGACTATTATATGACTCAAGATGGTCGTTATCTTTCAATTGGCAGTCTTGAACCACAATTTATGTCAGGGTTATCAATAGCTCTTGATTTGCCACTATTATTACAAAAAGGTGCTTCATTAGATGCCGATGACCGACAAGAGGTTAAACAAGCTATTCAAGAAAAAATAAAGACCAAAACATTTAAAGAGTGGCATGAAATATTCGCAAATCTTGATGTGTGTGTAGAACCTGTTTTAAGCCTAACTGAGTCCTTAAACTCGCCCTTAGCACAACAACGTGGATGGATTGTGGATGTACCTTTGCAAAATAATACAGCAGATACAGAACCACAATTGGCATGTCCAATTAAGTTTTCAAGATCGAAAATGAGATATTCCTTTATAGGTCAAAAGCTTGGTGAAGGGCAGTGGTAAAGAGTAGAGGCCATTTCTTATACAATGTGTATTAAGATTATTATTAGATTAATCAATTGATTAACATTTTGAATAATTTCTTTACATAAAATTAGCGTACCCTTTATAAACAAAGACATAAAAGGTATGTAAACATGAAAACACATAAATCCTTGATGGCTTCCTGTTTATCCGTTTTATCAATTACTCTTTTTATACAGCACGCACAAGCTGCTGCTGCATTTGACCCAAATAGTCCTTGGATGTTGGGTGATTGGAACGGTCAACGCACCGCGTTACAAGCACAAGGTTATGATTTTTCTTTTGGATATACCGGCGAATATGCCGGTATTTTAGATTCAAAAAATACATCTACGCATGGTAGTGCTTATACGGGGCAACTGGCATTAGGAACTCATTTTGATCTAAACAAAATTTTAGGGTGGCAAGATACTGAAGCTCAAATCACATTAACTTATCGTGATGGGCAATCACTTTCTGAACATTCACCAGCTTTAGCGGGACATTTAAGTTCTGCACAAGAAGTGTGGGGGCGTGAGCAAACTTGGCGTTTAACCGATTTGTGGATCAAGAAAAAATTTCTTGACCAGAAGTTAGACGTGAAAGTCGGTCGTTTTGGTGAAGGTGAAGACTTTAATAGTTTTGACTGTGATTTCCAGAACTTGGCGCTTTGTGGTTCGCAAGTTGGTAACTGGGTTGGTGATCAGTGGTATAACTGGCCAGTCAGCCAATGGGCAATGCGTGTTAAATATAACTTGCAACCTGATTTATATACTCAAGTTGGTGTATATGAATATAACCCAGAAAATTTGGACCGAGGCAAAGGTTTTAATCTAAGCACTGATGGTTCACATGGGGCAATTATTCCTGCTGAAGTAGTTTGGTCACCTAAATTAGGCGCTCAAAGTATGGCTGGTGAATACCGTTTAGGGTATTACTACAGCACTGCTGATGCCGAAGAAATTACAAATAAGGCTCAAACATCTCATAAGCAAGGTGTATGGGTAACTGCAAAACAAAAATTATTCCAGCCTGCTGATCAAACAGACCGTGGTTTGACCGGATTTGTGAACCTGACGTTCCACGACTCTGATACCAACAAAATTGATAACATGCAAAATGTAGGCTTAGTCTATAAAGGTTTGCTCAATCAACGTCCTCAAGATGAGTTGGCATTAGGTGTTGCGCGTATCCATATCAACGATGATTGGAACGATGTCCAAAATAAAGAATACGACACTGAATACAATACCGAGCTTTACTACGGTATTCATGCGACAAACTGGCTGACTATCCGTCCAAATGTGCAATATGTTCGTCATGTTGGCGCATTAAAAAATGGTGATAACACTTGGGTAGGCGGTATTAAATTCTCAACTGCATTCTAAGCGTAATTACTCTGAAAACGGATTGTCGAGGGCTAAATCATTGATTGAATGATCCTGACCTTCCGTTTTTTCTTTATGCCTGAGTTTTGTTTTAGATGTATTGATAGGCCGATTTTTGATTCAAAGCTTGGCCTATCTTTCCGATAAAAATGATGATTGATAAGAGGTGGTTTATGACTCAACCTACTTCAAGATCAGGGCTAACGACTTTTACCGTAATTATTATTGGGTTATTAGCGTTATTCCTGTTAATTGGAGGTATTTGGCTCGCTACATTAGGCGGTTCAATTTACTATATTATTGCTGGTGTATTACTCCTGATTGTTGCATGGCAACTCTATAAGCGCGCATCTACAGCATTGTGGGCGTACGCTGCTTTAATGCTGGGTACCATTATTTGGGGTGTCTGGGAAGTTGGAACAGACTTCTGGGCGCTTGCACCTCGTTTAGATATTTTAGGTATTCTTGGTTTATGGTTATTGGTTCCAGCCGTAACTCGTGGAATCAGCAACCTTGGATCAAGTAAAGTTGCCTTATCCTCAACTCTAGCAATTGCAATTTTGTTGATGGTCTATTCGATTTTCAACGATCCGCAAGAAATTAATGGTGAAATCAAGACACCTCAGCCAGAAACTGCTCAAGCAGTGCCTGGTGTAGCAGAGAGTGACTGGCCAGCGTATGGTCGTACTCAAGCCGGTGTACGTTATTCTCCGTTAAAACAGATTAATGATCAAAACGTAAAAGATTTGAAAGTTGCTTGGACTTTACGTACTGGCGATCTTAAAACGGGTAATGATTCTGGCGAAACGACCAATCAGGTTACACCGATTAAAATCGGTAATAACATGTTTATTTGTACAGCTCATCAGCAGTTAATCTCGATTGATCCTGCTACAGGTAAAGAAAAATGGCGTTTTGATCCGAAGCTTAAAACGGATAAATCGTTCCAGCATTTAACTTGTCGTGGTGTGATGTATTACGATGCAAACAACACAACTGAGTTTGCAACGAGTCTTCAAAGCAAAAAATCTGACTCTACACAATGTCCGCGTAAAGTCTTTGTTCCTGTGAATGACGGCCGTTTAGTTGCGGTGAATGCTGACACTGGTAAAGCATGTACTGACTTTGGTAAAAATGGTGAAGTGAACTTGCAAGAGTTTATGCCATACGCTTACCCAGGTGGTTACAACCCAACATCTCCTGGTGTCGTGACTGGTTCAACTGTCGTTATTGCTGGTTCGGTAACAGATAACTACTCAAACAAAGAGCCATCAGGTGTAATTCGTGGATACGACGTTAATACTGGTAAACTCCTTTGGGTATTTGATACTGGCGCAGCAGATCCAAATGCAATGCCGGGTGAAGGTACGAATTTCGTTCATAACTCACCAAATGCGTGGGCACCTTTAGCATACGATGCAAAACTTGATATCGTTTATGTGCCAACAGGTGTAGGTACTCCAGACATCTGGGGTGGTGACCGTACCGAGCTGAAAGAGCGTTATGCAAACTCAATGTTAGCGATTAATGCCTCTACTGGTAAATTAGTATGGAACTTCCAGACAACCCATCATGATTTATGGGATATGGATGTACCGTCACAACCATCTTTAGCTGATATTAAAAACAAAGCTGGCCAAACTGTTCCTGCAATCTATGTATTGACGAAAACAGGTAATGCCTTTGTTCTTGATCGCCGTAATGGTCAACCAATTGTTCCTGTGACTGAGAAACCAGTTCCGCAAACAGTTAAACGTGGGCCACAAACTAAAGGCGAGCATTATTCAAAAACTCAGCCATTTTCTGACTTGAACTTGGCACCACAAGACAAATTGGCTGATAAAGACATGTGGGGTGCCACTATGCTTGATCAGCTCATGTGTCGTGTATCTTTCAAACGTCTAAATTACGATGGTATTTATACTCCACCATCTGAAAACGGTACTTTAGTTTTCCCTGGTAACTTGGGTGTGTTTGAATGGGGTGGTATGTCAGTTAACCCTGACCGTCAGGTTGCTGTAATGAACCCGATTGGTTTGCCATTCGTCAGTCGTTTAATTCCTGCCGATCCAAACCGTGCACAAACTGCAAAAGGTGCGGGAACTGAGCAGGGTGTACAACCGATGTACGGCGTGCCTTATGGCGTTGAAATTAGCGCATTCTTATCTCCGCTTGGTTTACCTTGTAAACAACCAGCTTGGGGCTATGTAGCTGGCGTTGATTTGAAAACTCATGAAGTGGTATGGAAAAAACGTATTGGTACAATTCGTGACAGCTTACCGAACTTGTTCCAGTTACCAGCTGTGAAAATTGGTGTGCCTGGTTTAGGTGGTTCAATTTCTACTGCCGGTAATGTCATGTTTGTTGGTGCAACTCAAGATAACTACTTACGTGCGTTTAACGTTACTAACGGTAAGAAACTTTGGGAAGCGCGTTTACCAGCAGGTGGACAAGCAACACCAATGACTTATGAAATTAATGGTAAGCAATATGTTGTGATTATGGCCGGTGGTCATGGTTCATTTGGTACCAAAATGGGTGACTATTTAGTGGCTTATGCCTTACCAGATAACAAATAAAAAGCTTCTATAGAAAGGGCCTGGATTTATCCGGGCTTTTTTTATATCTATTTATATTAAAGCTTATCAATAAAACCGTTATTAAATATGCAAAAAAAGCATTTTATTGATGAATGAAAGCTCGCTATGCTATCTGCCTTAATAATGAATCTACTAGCCATACGCCATGTATTTATATACCGATTTCGACCAGCAGCTGGTTAATGAACGAGTTGCTCAGTTCCGTGATCAGACTGAACGCTATTTAGCTGGCAAACTTTCTGAAGATGAATATCGTCCGTTACGTTTGCAAAATGGTTTATATGTGCAACGCTATGCGCCTATGCTGCGTATTGCTGTGCCGTATGGCTTAATGAATTCTAAGCAATTACGTAAAGTTGCTGAAGTTTCAACTGTTTATGACCGTGGTTATGCACACGTATCTACACGTCAAAACATCCAGTTGAACTGGCCTGCACTTGAAGATGTACCAGATATTTTGGCTGAACTTGCAACTGTACAAATGCATGCCATTCAAACCAGTGGTAACTGTATTCGTAACACAACGACTGACCAATATGCAGGTGTGGTTGCTGGTGAAATTGCAGACCCACGTCCAACGTGTGAATTGATTCGTCAGTGGAGTACATTCCACCCTGAATTTGCATTTTTACCACGTAAGTTCAAAATTGCCGTATCTGCACTTGAAGAAAAAGATCGTGCGGCAACTGCATTCCACGATATTGGTGTTTATATTGTGCGTAATGAAGCGGGCGAAATCGGCTATAAAATTATGGCTGGTGGTGGTTTAGGCCGTACCCCAATCATTGGTAGCGTTATTCGTGAGTTTTTACCGCGTGAAGATTTAATTGCTTATTTAGAAGCGGTTCTACGTGTTTATAACTTGCATGGCCGTCGTGATAATAAATACAAAGCGCGTATCAAAATTCTAGTTAAAGCATTAACTCCTGAAGTATTTGCACAGAAAGTTGAAGCTGAATTTGAACATACACGTGAATCATTAAGAATTCAGCCAGAAATCTTGAAAAAACTGGATGAAGAGTTCATTCCATTTGACTATCAAGATTTGGCAGATGAAGACTTCACTGCTTTATTTGCTGAGCATCCAAAATTCAAGCAATGGTTCAATATCAACACACATGCGCATAAAGTGAAGGGCTATCGTATTGTTACGATTTCTCTAAAACGTGCAGGTATTGCACCGGGTGATATGACCACCGAAGAAATGAACTTTATTGCAGACCTTGCTGATAAATATACTTTCGGTGAACTTCGCACGACTCACGAACAAAATATTGCTTTAGCAGATGTGCCTCAAAAAGATTTGTTCGATGTATGGCAAGCGCTTGAACAGCAAAATATGGCACGTGCACATATTGGTTTTATTACCGATA
Source organism: Acinetobacter sp. GN11 (assembly GCF_054823985.1). NCBI lineage: Bacteria > Pseudomonadati > Pseudomonadota > Gammaproteobacteria > Moraxellales > Moraxellaceae > Acinetobacter > Acinetobacter sp. GN11. The sequence goes on from NZ_JRVL01000039.1 coordinate 57,885, forward strand.
TTATTAGTTGCCCGGGCGGTGATTTCTGTTCACTTGCAAATGCGAAATCAATTCCAATTGCCGAAGCAATTACACGTCGTTTTGATGACTTAGACAAAGTTTATGATCTTGGTCATTTAGATCTAAATATTTCTGGTTGTATGAATGCTTGTGGTCATCACCACGTAGGTAACATCGGTATTTTAGGTGTAGATAAAAAAGGCGCTGAATTCTACCAAATTACACTAGGCGGTAATTCAGACCATGATGCATCAATTGGTGACATCTTAGGGCCATCATTTGCAGCAGATGTTGTGCCTGATGTAATTGAAGAAGTATTAAATACTTATCTTGATTTACGTACTGAAGGTGAGCGCTTTGTTGATACATATCGCCGTGTAGGAATTCAACCATTTAAGGAGCGTGCATATGCTTAATACAGCTCTACCAGTGCTTTATAAAGATGGCACGATTGCAGATAATACTTATCAAATCATTGCTGAAGATGGTGTTATTCCTCAAGGTGACGTTGTTGTAACAACGGCTCAACTTGACCAATTAGCTAACGTTCAAGGCAAAAAAGCTTTGTATGTGACTGTGAATGATTCACCTGAAAATCATACTTTCCCATTAAATGAGCTTGATGCAATTTTCATTGAGTTTGCGGGTTTCGGTGATGGCCGAGGCTACTCATTTGCAGCACTATTACGCCGCCAAGGTTTCCAAGGTGAGTTACGTGCAACAGGTGATGTGTTTAAGGATGTTTTAAACTACTTAAAGCGTTCTGGTTTTGATAGTTTTGTCGTGAAAGAAGGCAAAGACGTACAAGAAGCTGCGGCAGGTTTGCAAGACTTTACCAATCCGTATCAAGCTTCAACTGGTGTACCAGAAGCGAGTTATCAAACAGGTGCTTAATAAATCCTGAAATAAAAAATCCCGCAATTTGCGGGATTTTTTATATTGAAAATTATGTATCAAGTTGGCAGTTAACCATCCACTTTATACCAAATTGATCGGTAAATGCTCCGTACAATGCACCCCAGAATGTTTTTTCTAGAGGCATTTCAATTTGACCGTTAACAGACAATGCGTCAAAAAGTTGTTTAGCTTTTTCTTGCTCGTCCTTTTCAAGGTTAATTGCGATGTAGTGATTATTGCCTTGGGTAAAAACACTGTTAGGCGCACAGAACTGATCATTTGTATCTGATGCCATAAGTACAGTGTATTCATTAATGGGTAGAGAAACGTGAAGAACCAGATTTTTGTTCGCTTCAGATAATGTCACACCTTCTGTAGGTGGCATATCACCATAGCGGCTCAGCATGGCGAACTCGCCGCCAAAAACTGATTTATAAAAATTAAAGGCTTGCTCTGCCTGACCTTGGAAATTGAGATAGTGATTGAGTTGCATTGTTATTGTCCATTGTTGTTTTCGTTTAAAAGAATAAGTTAAAACTTAAAAGTGATTTTGTGGGTCATTTTTTGTAGTTTTTTCATAAAAAAATCCCACCGAAGCGGGATTTTAAAATAATTAATTTTAATTAAATAAGTTCAATCGCAACGGCTGTTGCTTCTCCACCGCCAATACAAAGTGCTGCAATACCTTTTTTACCGCCAGTACGTTTTAATGCATGAATTAGCGTAAGAATAATGCGAGAACCTGTTGAACCTACTGGATGACCTAGGGCACAAGCACCACCATTGATATTGACTTTTTCAGCATCAAGTTTGAAATCATCAATTGGACACATAGTAACCATGGCAAAAGCTTCGTTAATTTCCCATAGGTCAACATCTTGAGCATCCCAGCCAGCTTTTTTCAGAACTTTCTCGATGGCACCAACAGGGGCAATTGTAAATTCTGAAGGATGCTGAGAGTTTGAAGCTGTCGCAATAATTTTCGCAAGTGGCTGTAAACCACGTTGAGCCGCAACTTCACTTGAAGTTAATACTAATGCAGATGCACCATCTGAAATAGAGCTTGCGTTTGCTGCGGTAATTGTACCGTCTTTTGCAAAAGCTGGTTTAAGTGAAGGAATTTTGTCGATCTTTGCATTTAAGGGTTGTTCATCCTGATCAACAATAACATCACCTTTGCGACTAGGTACGGTAACCGAAACAATTTCATCTTTGAAATAACCTTCGGTAATTGCCGTTTGAGCACGTTTCAAAGAACGAATTGCAAAGTCATCCATTTGCTCACGTGTATAGCCACGTGTATTTGCCATATCTTGAGCAAAAGAACCCATTAAGCGACCAGTTTCAGCATCTTCAAGTCCATCAAGAAACATATGATCCTTAATTTCACCATGGCCCATACGATAGCCAGCGCGTGCTTTTGGTAAAACATAAGGTGCGTTTGTCATAGACTCCATACCGCCAGCAACAACAATTTCTGCACTGCCTGCTTTAATCATGTCAGTTGCTTGCATTACTGCTTTCATGCCAGAACCACAAAGCTTATTAATAGTTACAGCGCCTGTAGAGTCAGGTAAGCCTGCTTTACGCATTGCTTGACGAGCAGGACCCTGTTTTAAGCCAGCAGGAAGAACACAGCCCATAATGACTTCTTCGATATCAGTAGGTTGTAAACCTGCTCTTACGATCGCTTCTTTAATGGTTACCGCACCTAATTCAGGCGCTGTAAGCCCTGATAATGCTCCTTGAAAACCACCCATAGCAGTACGAGCACCATTAATAATTACGATGTCAGTCATTGTTGTAATCTCCGGTTATTCTTAATCTCAAAATAAGAAATGTTTAAAACCTAGGCAGTATATTGCAAAAAACACAGAGAAATATCTTCTGCATTAGACTGTAGAGTTCTAACAATTTTTAAGGTCTTCTAAACGAATATGCCCCATTTTGCTGAGCACTAATTTAAAGTTTTTAAGCTGATCATAAGAACAATACGTAAAACTGCCATTAGACTCCCGCGGCAGTCCTGTGTCTCCCTGAAATACAATACTATTTATTTTTTTGCCGAATTTTTGAAATTTTAAAGAACCATAATGATGATTAAGCTCAATATTGGTCAATATTTCTTCATCACTTTCTCTTTGTAGATTATGATTTTTGTCTACAAAGCTTATAAGGCTTGCATCCCAATTACTATTACATAGCGTTAAATCAACACTTGGGCAAAGTACGACACTCTTATGTCGCAGAATTGCGTCGTATTTGGCTTTTTGTATATAAATTGTCAGTAGTCGAGGCGTGTTTTTTAATTCTAACGAAGCCATCAATTGATGATATAAAGGAAAGGCCAGGGTGAACATAATCATAAGAATTGCGAGCGTTATAGTGAGTTCCATCAATGTGAAACCAGGAGATTTAAACATTAAAATTCCTTAATATATGAATAAATATTTTGATTTTATGCATTCTATCAATGATTTATATGGCTTTTTATAATGAGGAAACACAAAATTAAATAAAGGTTATCAGGACGCTAGAATACTGGTAAAATCACCCTGAGCGAAACACAGAAGTTGTTCATATTTGCTAGTTGAGTAAAAAATTACCGAATTACAACGGAAATTGTAAGTAATTTTGTCAATAATTTACTTGATTAAAATTATCAAGCACTTGGAAAGTCTATCAAGTGTTTGTATGATTCAAATGTGAATAGCTTAAAAATAATACTGGGGTGAAAATATCTCAGGGGCCAATAAATTTAGGCTGAGCTTGAACAACAATTGTTATCTCTGGAGGATATCCATGAAATTGAGTCGTATTGCACTTGCTATGCTTGTCGCTGCACCTTTAGCTGCTGCTAATGCTGGCGTAACTGTTACACCATTATTGCTTGGTTACACTTTCCAAGACACTCAACACAACAATGGCGGTAAAGATGGCGAGTTAACTAACGGACCTGAACTACAAGACGATTTATTCGTTGGTGCTGCTCTTGGTATTGAGTTAACGCCATGGTTAGGTTTCGAAGCTGAATATAACCAAGTTAAAGGTGATGTAAACGGTCTTGCTGCTGGCGCTGAATACAAACAAAAACAAATCAACGGTAACTTTTATGTTACTTCTGATTTGATCACTAAAAACTATGACAGCAAAATCAAGCCATACGTATTGTTAGGTGCTGGTCACTACAAATACGAGATTCCTGATCTTGCGTACCATAACGATGAAGAAGGTACTTTAGGTAATGCTGGTTTTGGTGCTTTCTGGCGCTTAAACGATGCTTTATCTCTTCGTACAGAAGCTCGTGGTACTTATAACTTTGACGAAAAATTCTGGAACTATACAGCTCTTGCTGGTTTAAACGTAGTTCTTGGTGGTCACTTGAAGCCTGCTGCTCCTGTAGTAGAAGTTGCTCCAGTTGAACCAACTCCAGTTGCTCCACAACCACAAGAGTTAACTGAAGACCTTAACATGGAACTTCGTGTGTTCTTTGATACTAACAAATCAAACATCAAAGACCAATACAAGCCAGAAATCGCTAAAGTTGCTGAGAAGTTAACTGAATACCCTAACGCTACTGCACGTATCGAAGGTCACACAGATAACACTGGTCCACGTAAGTTAAACGAACGTTTATCTTTAGCTCGTGCTAACTCTGTTAAATCAGCTCTTGTAAACGAATACAACGTTGATGCATCTCGTTTGTCTACTCAAGGTTTCGCTTGGGATCAACCGATTGCTGACAACAAAACTAAAGAAGGTCGTGCTATGAACCGTCGTGTATTCGCGACAATCACTGGTAGCCGTACTGTAGTTGTTCAACCTGGTCAAGAAGCGGCAGCTCCTGCAGCAGCTCAATAATTTGAGTTCTTGAACAGTAAAAAAGCGACTCGTTAGAGTCGCTTTTTTATTGCGATTTTTAAAATATTTAGTCATTTCTATGTCTCCTTAATAATAATTACTTACGATCTTGGTCTAAATTATTTACCAATCACCTTTTCTCAATTGCTGTTTAGTATCTTGTCTATCTCTACGATGTTGCGCACGAGGTTTTTCCGTTTCATGCATCCCACCTTTGTGAAGTAAAGGGGAAAGAGCGACCTGATTACGGACTTTGATTTTTGACATTTCTTTAATTTTCATGTTTTAACCTTTAATACATAAAACTTGTTTAAGAGTGTGAACAACTTCAATGAGGTCAGCCTGATTTGCCATGACTTCATCAATATCTTTATAAGCACTTGGGATTTCATCGACAACACCACTGTCTTTACGACATTCAATACCTTGGGTTTGTTCAATAAGATCTTGTTGGTTAAAAAGAGTCTTTGCCTTGCTTCTACTCATCTTGCGACCTGCCCCATGAGAACAAGAACAAAATGACTCAGGATTTGCTTTACCTCTGACGATATAAGAGCGTGCTCCCATTGAACCTGGAATAATGCCTAATTCATCTAAGCCTGCTCGAATTGCACCTTTTCGGGTAATCAATAAATTTTCACCGAAATGTGTTTCACGACTTACGTAATTATGATGACAATTAATAGCCTCTTTTGTCATTTGAAAAGAGGGAAGAATTGGACGAATCGCCTCTAAAATTAAACGCATCATTTCTTTGCGATTTTCAAAAGCATATTCTTGAGTCCACTCTACAGCTTCTACATAATCATCGAAACTGTTTGAGCCTTCAGCAAAATAACTTAGATCTTTATCAGGTACATGACCAAAACGATGCTGAGCTTCTTTTTTGGCTAACTCAATAAAATAAGTGCCAATAACGTTACCCAGTCCTCTACTACCTGAATGTAGCATCACCCATACGTCTTGATTTTCATCAATACATAGTTCGATAAAGTGGTTGCCACCCCCTAAAGTACCAAGTTGCTTTTGCCATGTGGCATCAAACTGTCGAAGCATTCGAACAAGGCCAGGATGCTTTTTGATAATGGGCTCTAAGCGTTTTTCAAGTGGAATAATGCTAGAAGCTTTTGCTTTAACTTGTTTATGCAAAGCAAATCCGACCGGTACTTTACGTTCGATTGCATCGCGTAAACGACTCAAGTTATCAGGCAGTTGTGAGGCCTTTAGGCTTAAGCGAATTGCATTCATTCCACAACCAATATCTACACCGACTGCAGCAGGAATAATGGCGTGTTTAGTTGGAATAACACTACCTACAGTCGCGCCTTTTCCTACGTGAACATCTGGCATTACTGCAATATGTGAATAGATAAATTGCAGTTGAGCCATTTTCTTGAGTTGTTCGATACTTTCACTATCAATATCTTGAGTGAAAATTTTAACGGGAATACCGTAAAGTGCTTCCTCGTTTAATATTTTTTGTATGCCCATAATTTTTCTCTTATTTTTGTCCGAGCAGGCATAAAAAAACCTAGCGAATGCTAGGTTTTAAATTTGAGCATTCGGACAAGTGAAGTGAATTTGTACACTTGTCCGTGAGCTGACATCGTGCCAAATTATTTAATCTGTTTTACCTTGTAGTGTTGGCATGATGTCCTCCTTATTTAAAAGCGCCGTTGAAAATCTGAACGGCATTTTACGCCTTTTAAACCAAAGATCAAGTTTTTGATCTTTGGTTTATTTGAATTACCAATTTTTAGTCTTGCTCTGGCTTCACATTCATTTGGTCGTAAGGAATCAGTTTAGTTTTATATTTCCACTTATAGCCTAACCAAATAATTAGGAACAATGGCAAGCTAATATAGGTTGAAAGTAGACCTAACCAGTCAATTTTCCCACCTAAAATGGCTTGATAGTTTTGTCCCAAAATAATGATTGAACATAGAATAAATGCAAACCAAGGCGCAAATGGGAAAAATTTGGCACGGTAAGCTAAATCTTCTAATTTATATCCTTGAGCAATATAACCTTTGCGGAAACGATAGTGCGAAATCGCAATGCCTAACCAAACAATAAAGCCGCACATCCCTGACATATTAAGTAGCCAGTTAAATACTTGTTTTTCACCAATAAAAGTTGTCAAGAAACAAAAAGCGGCGATAATTGTTGTGGCATATAGTGCATTCATTGGAACGCCACGACCATCAAGTTTTGCAAACCACCTTGGCGCACGGCCTTCCTGAGCCATTTTAAACAACATACGAGTTGAAGAGTACATGCCAGAGTTACCTGCTGATAAAATAGCAGTAAGAATGACAGCATTCATTAAGCCAGCTGCAAAAGCAAAGCCAACTCTTTCATAGAGCAATGTAAATGGAGAAAGCGCAATATTTTCAGTGGTAGCCGCTTGCAGTAAATTTGGGTCATCATAGGCAATCAGAGTGCCGATAATGAAAATACATAAGACATAAAATAATAAGATTCGCCAGAAAATCTGTTTGATTGCTAGTGGAATCGTTTTCTTTGGATCTTTCGATTCACCAGCAGCAACTCCAACCATTTCTGTTCCTTGGAAAGAGAATCCAGCAATCATTGCTACACCGATCATGGCCTGTAAACCACCCACAAAAGGTGCTTCTTTATAGGTCCAGTTTCCAAAAGCTGCCACACCTGGAGTTAGCATAATCTTGATGATCATGGCTAAGCCAATAATAATAAAAGCAACGATGGCGATGACTTTGACCATTGAGAACCAGAATTCGCTTTCGCCGAATCCTTTTACTGTCATGGCATTGATTGCAAAAATTACGACAAGGAACAGAGCACTCCAGTAGAACCCTGGAATATCAGGGAACCAGAACTTCATAATAAACTGAACTGCAACAAGTTCGAATGCAACCGTAATCGCCCAGTTATACCAGTAGTTCCAGCCTAAAGCGAAGCCAAAGCCTTCCTCGACATAACGACTGCCATATGTAAAAAAAGCACCAGAAGTCGGATTGTGGGTTGCAAGCTCACCTAAACTGGTCATTAAGAAGTAAATCATAATGCCAATGAGAGAGTAGGCGAGTAGTGCTCCACCTGGGCCAGCATTTGCAATGGTTGATCCAGAAGCAAGGAAGAGGCCTGTACCAATGGAACCACCAATGGCGATCATATTCAGATGACGAGCCCCGAGCTTACGCTGGAGTTTTTCAGGAGCATGTGTTTCGCTCATGGAGATTCCTTACATAGTTTGTTATGCACAGGCATATAACACCTTAAAGCCTTGAAGATCAGTTTTAATCTGGCACTGACCAAAGTGCTTCTCAATTAAGATCGGATAGTTTAAAAAACGGTTTGCTACAATCCATAGCTCGCCTGATGCCTTTAAATGTTTTTTAGCGTTCTGGCAGAGTCCTTCACTTGCATCATAGTCGGTATGAATACCTTGATGGAAAGGGGGATTACTAACAATGGCATCGAGTTCTGTTGGAGCGTCTGCAATACCTATGACAGGCTGCAATCTCAACTGGTCTGAACTTATTCCATTTCGACTAAAAGTCATTTCCGTTGACCGTAAAGCAAAAGCATCAATATCTAGAGCATGAATAATATTACTTGAATTTATTTTTGCCAAATAGCAACTGATAATTCCAGCACCACACCCGAAGTCGGCAATTCTACCTGATTTCACCTGATTAAGATAAGGGAGTAAAACAGCAGTTCCGATATCTAGATGATTTTGGCTAAAAACACCGGGTAGGGCACAAATCGTAAGCTCTTGTTCATTAACTTGAACGGTATAAGTTTTAAGCCATTTTTCTAGAGGTTTAATCTGTTCTGTTTTCTCAATCTTTAAGTGCCACAATTGACAATGGCGAGCACTATCAAGTTTTAGTACTTTGCCAAAGCTTTGTAATTGTTTAGAGGCTCTTTCTACACCACCTTTTTTTTCACCAACTAAAAAAACAGATTGATTGGTTTTAAGATGGCTCATTACTACATGCAATATGTAATTCAAGAGCTCTTTAGATTTTGGAACAAAAATAATTGCTTGGTCGAATTCTTGTGATGGAAACTCAACTGAGAAGTGAGCTTTTGTTCCATTATTGATAAAACCCTGATAGTCAGCATGGTTCCATGTCCAGACTGACGCATCAGTCCCAGCGGGTAATTGACTAACTAAGGCATCATTCGGTGCATTAATTAACAAGATTCTACCTTTCAAATAGTCTTGCTGTCTTAATACCACTTCACTTCTAGGATCCATGTACATCTCTCATGAAGAAGAATGCCCAGTGGGAGCTGGGCAGTAATCAAAATTAAAAGTTAGTTATTTATGCGTTTCAGGAAGCACAACATTTAAAATTAATGCTGCGATACCACCTGTTGCCACGCCAGAGCTAAAAATATTTTTAAATAATTCTGGAAGGTGCTCTAAAATTTGAGGCACTTGAGCAACACCTAAACCTAATGCAAGTGAGATGGCAATAATTAATAATGCTCGGCGGTCAAGGTGAACTGAAGAAAGAATGTTAATGCCTGATGCAGCTACTGCGCCGAACATAACCATAACAGCGCCACCTAATACGGCTTGAGGAACTGCTTGTATAACACCAGCTACTGCAGGGAATAGACCTAATAAAATAAGTAATCCAGCAATCCAGATGCCTACATAGCGGCTAGCAACCCCAGTGAGTTGAATTACACCATTGTTTTGAGCGAAAACAGAACTAGGGAAAGTGTTAAAAAGACCAGCGAGCAAAGAGTTTGCACCATTCACTAATACACCACCTTTAATGCGTTTCATCCATTCAGGACCATTAACAGGTTGGTTGGAAAGTTTACTGGTTGCTGTTACATCACCAATTGCTTCTAAAGAAGTCACCAAATAAATGAATGCCATTGGGATGAATAATCCCCAAGAGAAACTCAAACCAAAGTGCATTGGTGTGGGAATTTGTACGAGTGGCGCGTCTTTAATACCAGAAAAATCTAGATGACCCATAAATCCAGCAAGAACGTAACCACTCACTAAAGCGATTAAAATAGCTGAGCTTTTAATCCAAACCACTCGAATACGATTGAGCACAATAATAATAGCAAGTACCGTACATGACATAATAAGGTTGTCTGCACTTGCAAAAGTATGATCTTGCATGGCTTGATAGCCACCACCCATACTAATCAAGCCTTCTTTAATAAGCGTTAAGCCAATTAATAGAACAACAATCCCAGTTACCAAAGGAGTAATGAGTCTTTTTACCCATGGAAGAATTTGCGAAACACCCATTTCAATGAAGGAGCCGGCAATGACCACACCAAATATTGCAGCCATAACTTGGTTTACAGGTGTTCCTGCGGCCACCATTGCACTACCGATACCAATAATCGGGCCAATAAAGTTAAAGCTTGTGCCTTGAACAATAAGAAGACCTGCACCAAACGGACCAACTTTTTTACATTGTAGAAATGTAGCAATACCCGAAATCACCAAAGACATCGATAAAATCATGTTAGTTTCGGTGCTTGAAACGCCTAAAGCTAAGCAAATTAAAAGGCCAGGTGTAACAATTGGTACAATAATCGCAAGCAAATGCTGGAAAGCTGCTAAAAAAGCGATCAAAGGTTTTGGTCGATCATTTAAACCATAAACAAGGTCTAAATGGTCTTGAGAGTGTTGATTGGACATGGGTGTAGGTCCGCCGCAATTTTGCAAATTGGCGCTATTCTAATCGAGATAACTATCTTTACAAAACGAAATACAGGCTATTAGAAATTTTTTTGTCAATGTCAATAAACTGTCACTACTCAAGAGTAGTGTTTTTCTGTATAATTTGCCCTCAAACTTTAGGCGTATCGAATTTACATGTCAGATATTAAAACACTCCGTAACATTGCCATCATTGCGCACGTCGATCATGGTAAAACGACTTTAGTCGACAAACTTTTACAACAATCAGGTGCATTAGGTGATCGCGCGGGTGAAATCGAGCGTGTGATGGATTCAGGTGCAATTGAAAGTGAACGTGGTATTACCATTCTTGCAAAAAACACTGCAATTAAATGGACTGATGCGCGTACAAATACAGAATACCGCATTAACATCGTAGACACCCCAGGACATGCTGACTTCGGTGGTGAAGTTGAACGTGTAATGTCGATGGTTGACTGCGTACTTCTTCTTGTTGATTCTCAAGAAGGTCCAATGCCACAAACTCGTTTTGTGACATCGAAAGCCTTTGCGAGCGGTTTGAAGCCAATCGTGATTATCAACAAAGTAGATAAGCCAAGTGCGCGTCCTGATTGGGTAATTGACCAAGTATTTGATTTGTTTGATAACTTGGGTGGTACTGACGAACAGTTAGACTTCCCAGTTGTTTATGCTTCAGGTCTTCGTGGTGTTGCTGGTCCTTCTCCAGAAGAACTTGCTGACGACATGACTCCATTGTTCCAAACAATTGTAGATATCGTTGAACCGCCAGCAGTTGATGTTGATGGTCCATTCCAAATGCAAATCTCTTCACTTGATTATAACAGCTTCGTTGGTGTAATCGGTGTTGGTCGTATTCAGCGTGGTTCAGTTAAATTAAACACACCTGTAACTGTTATCGACAAAGAAGGTAAAACACGTAACGGTCGTATCTTAAAAATCATGGGTTACCATGGTCTAGATCGCGTTGACGTTGAAGAGGCAAATGCTGGTGATATCGTTTGTGTAACAGGTATCGATGCACTTCATATTTCTGACACGATTTGTGATCCGAAAAATGTTGAAGCTTTACCGCCGTTATCTGTAGATGAACCTACTGTTACGATGACTTTCCAAGTGAACAACTCACCGTTTGCGGGTAAAGAAGGTAAATTTGTTACTTCACGTAACATTCGTGAACGTTTAGATCGTGAATTGATTCACAACGTAGCATTACGTGTTGAAGATACTGACAGTCCAGACCGTTTCAAAGTGTCTGGTCGTGGTGAACTTCACCTTTCAGTTCTTATTGAAAACATGCGTCGTGAAGGCTTCGAAATGGGCGTATCACGTCCACAAGTAATTTTGAAAGAAGTTGACGGTGAAAAGCAAGAACCATACGAAAACGTAACATTTGACGTTGAAGAACAGCACCAAGGTTCGGTAATGGAACAAATGGGTTACCGTAAAGGTGAAATGACAAATATGGAAGTTGACGGTAAAGGCCGTATCCGTATTGAAGCAACTGTTCCTTCACGTGGCTTAATTGGTTTCCGTTCTGAATTCTTGACCATGACTTCTGGTACAGGGATCATGACATCAAGCTTCTCGCATTACGGTCCAATGAAACAAGGTACTGTTGCGAAACGTCAAAACGGTGTGTTGATTTCTATGGTTCAAGGCGTTTGTTTGGGCTATGCATTATTCACATTGCAAGACCGTGGTCGTCTATTCGCTAAACCTCAGTTAGAAGTTTACGAAGGTATGATCATTGGTATTAACTCTCGTTCAGATGATATGGTTGTTAACCCAACTAAAGCGAAACAGTTAACAAACGTACGTGCATCTGGTACAGATGAAGCGTTAACGTTGACACCAGCTGTTGAATACACGCTTGAACAAGCACTTGAATTCATTGAAGATGATGAGTTAGTTGAAGTAACACCAAAATCAATCCGTATCCGTAAGCGTTACTTGACTGAAAACGAACGTAAACGTAACCGTGATAAATAATTTTTCTTAAATGAAAAAGAAAAAACCGCTAAATTCATTTAGCGGTTTTTTTAATCATTCTATTTAAAATTAAACTAAGCTTAAAATCATATTTTTCTTATCAGAGAATATGTTGTTAAAGTGTGAGATAGTTTTCTTTTTTTTGATAAAAATATTAAATTATCAATATCATGGCGAGTACTATCTAAATCGATAAGATGCCAATGAAAAAGAAAAATATGACGTGTTTCGACCCCCGACATCTGGAGATGTTTAGATGAGTATTATTCAAGAATTTAAAGAATTTGCCATTAAAGGCAATATGATGGATTTAGCCATTGGTGTGATTATTGGTGGTGCTTTTGGCAAAATCGTAGACTCTTTGGTAAAAGATATTATCATGCCAATTATCAGTGTAATTACTGGTGGTGGTGTTGATTTTTCGCAGAAATTCATTGTTCTAGGATCAAATCCTGCCAACCTGCAATCTTTAGATGCTTTGCAAAAAGCAGGTATCAATGTTTTAACTTATGGTAATTTCCTCACCATTTTAATTAACTTCCTGATTTTGGCTTGGGTCGTTTTCTTAATGGTGAAATTATTAAATAGACTTCGCCGTGATAAGAATGAGCCAGAAGCTCCAGCTGCAACTCCTGAAGATATTCAGTTACTACGTGAAATTCGTGATGAGTTGAAAAAGCAAGCTTAACAATATTCTGAATTAATAAAAAACGGTACTCAAGGTGCCGTTTTTTATGACTAAGTATTTGTATGTTGGGCTAAAGATATTGATAAAATTGGAAAGCTATCGATAAACTCAGCTATGCATATTGTAAAAGGGGTATAAATAAATGAATCAGCTTTTTGTGTATGGCACTTTATGTCCGAATAAAGCTAATGCTCATATTTTAGAGCAGATTGGTGGACATTGGACAAAAGCTAGTGTGCGCGGTGTGATTCATATTTTAGATTGGGGACCTGACAAAGGTTTAAAAGCGCTTGAGTTAGATTCGCAAGAAGATTGGGTAGAGGGTTATCTGTTTAGCGCTGGGAAACTGGCTGAAAATTGGCAGATGCTTGATAATTTTGAAGGTTTTCAATACCAGCGTGTCATCGCAGATGTGAAGTTAGAGTCGGGTGAGTGTGTTAAAGCCTGGACATATCAACTGAATGCGCAGGCTCAAGCTTCTGAAAACCATCATTAAAATAATGGAATCAACGTAAGCTGTCCATTCTGAATTTAACTTCTAAAAGATGATAACCAAACTGGCTTTTGATTGGACCGTGTAACACACGTTCAGCGGCGGTAAATACTACTTTATCGATAACTGGAACCAGTTGCCCTTTTTTGACTTCGCCTAGTTCTCCACCGCGTTTTGCTGAATTACAAGTTGAATATTGCTTGGCAATTTTGGCAAAGTCAGCGCCATTTTGTAGCTTCTTTTTTAACTGTTCTGCCAAGTCTTTATCTTTGACCAGAATATGTCGAACGATAGCTGTTTGCATTGTAACTTCCTCTGAAAACTAGAGCTTATTGGGCTTTTTGAGGGGTTGGCATTCTGGGCAAAATACACTAGCACGTTGACCAAGTTTTAAATTTTCTAAAGGGGTTTCACAGTTAACGCACATTTCTCCAGCACGACCATAAGCGAGAAGTGTTTGCTGAAAATAACCATTTTCTCCCATGGCATTGCTGTAGTCTCGTAAAGTCGAACCACCTAAATCAATCGCCGATTTTAAAATTCGTTTAATCTCGACAACCAGTTTCTCGATCTGCTGAAAACTTAAGTCTCCCGCTGGCTGAGCAGGGTGAACTCCGATATTAAACAAACTTTCAGTTGCATAGATATTGCCAACACCCACCACAACATGATTATCCATAATTGCAATTTTTGTGCCGACAGATTTATTTTTAAGTTTTGAAGCTAAATATTCTGTATTAAAGTCTGTACTTAAAGGTTCTGGCCCTAAAGTATCAATTAACTTTCCCTGTGTTTCTGAATTTAACCAGAGAATACAGCCAAAGCGACGCGGGTCATGATAGCGTAACTCATGTTCTTCAAAGCGAATGATGAAATGATCATGCTTTCTCAGTTCATCATTTGGTTGACACAAGCGGAAGCTTCCTGACATTCCTAAATGCCAGAGCATTTGATCTTGTTCAAACTCTGCCAAGATATATTTAGAACGACGGTTTAGCCCAATCAGACGTTGCCCAACAAGTTTTTGAACATCATCGGGTATTGCCCAGCGTAAGCTTGGGTTACGTACTTCAACACTTAGAACTTTTTGATTCAATAGAGGAAATAAACTGGTTTTAGTTGTTTCGACTTCGGGTAACTCAGGCATCGCCAACTCGCAGAATTAACAGATATACTGGATTAATCAAGTATAACGTGTGGTATGTAATATTTCAGAGATTACTATGTCAGATATTTTACCATTAAGCTGGTTTCAACGTGAAACCTCAGAAGTGGCTTATGACTTAATTGGCTGCGTATTATGTAAACGACAACCTGATGGTCAAGTCATCCGTTGCACAATTAGTGAAACAGAAGCTTATTTAGGTATTCGAGATAAAGCTTGCCATAGCTACAATGATAAACGTACTGCTCGGACAGATGTAATGTATGGCACTGGAGGCACAATTTACGTCTATTTAATTTATGGCATGTACGAAATGCTCAATCTGATTACTCAGACGGAAGGCATTCCTGAAGGGGTCATGATTCGATCTGCATTTTTAAGTGATGTTTCAACTAAAAAAGAATATAAGCTTTTAGCTGGACCCGGCAAATTGACACGCTATTTGGGTATTGATCGGACTTTAAAAGGTCAAACCTTAGGTGAAAAATCTGGACTATGGATTGAAGCGGCATCAACGCAGCCTGAAGTAGTGTTGACGCCACGGATTGGAATTGATTATGCCGAAGAAGCAAAAGATTGGCCTGAACGATATTGCTGGAAAGATCATCCATCTTTAAGCCGTTAATTCAAATCTGGAAATCAATTTTTAGATATTGAAAAGACTGTTCCAGATTTACAACAATGCAGAGCGAATTCAATATCCAGACATGACACAGCTTTTTGTTATCATAACTACAATATAAATAAAGGAAATAAGCATGTCCTTATTACGCTTAGACCGACTTCACTACTGTATTTTGATGAGTATGGGCTGCATTTCTAGCTCATTTGTTTGGGCAGATGACTCAGCTCAAAACATTGCGGTATTGCCAACATTACATGTGGAAGCAACCCGTACCGATACAACCTACTTGCAAACACCAGCTTCTGTTTTTCGAATAGATGCACCTCAAGTCGATACTTCTTCACAAGTAAATTTAACCGAAGTTGTGAAGGGTATACCGAGTTTACAGCTTCGCAATCGTGAAAATTATGCTCAAGATTTACAGCTTTCCATGCGTGGTTTTGGTGCACGCTCTACTTTTGGTGTTCGAGGCATTCGTCTATATGTAGATGGTATTCCTGCAACAATGCCAGATGGACAAGGTCAAACATCTAATATTGATTTAAGTAGTCTGGACCATGTTGAAGTTCTAACAGGACCTTTTTCATCGCTATATGGAAACTCATCTGGCGGTACAATTTTAACATCTACTAAAGAAGGTCAAGGGAAAGACTCAATCGAGCTGAGCTATTCGGGAGGCAGCCACGATAAAAGTCGAGCTGGACTCGTGCTACAAGGTGGGGCGAAGGGGGCGAATGAACCGAGTTATGTTATTAGTTCATCATACTTCGATACTGATGGTTACCGAGAACATAGCGGTGCAGAAAAAGTATTAAATAATGCAAAGCTCAGTTGGAATCTTGATGATGGTAGCAAAATCAACTGGATAACCAATTATGTAAAAATTCATGCAGACGACCCGCAGGGTTTAACGCATGACCAGTGGAATGCTAATCCAAAGCAACAAGTTCCATTTTTAAAGCAATTTAATGTCCGTAAAGATATTGAACAAACTCAAACGGGTGTGACTTGGTCTAAACCGATTAATGATAAAAATGAACTCTATGCCATGGCATATTTAGGTAATCGCCAAGTCACTCAATATCAATCTATACCTAAATCAACACAAGATGCCAGCATCAATCATGCGGGTGGTGTGATTGATTTTGAGCGGGATTATTATGGTGCTGATTTCCGTTGGACAGGTAAAGAATTACTTCCAAATACCACTCTAAGTGTTGGTGTGGCACTTGATGCAATGGATGAAGATCGTAAAGGTTTTGAAAACTTTAATTTAGTAAACGGACAGCCTTCTTATGGTGTCAAAGGTAATTTGCGTCGTGATGAAGACAATACCTTGTGGAATATTGACCCATATTTACAAGCGTCATGGCAGTTCTTACCAACGTGGCGTTTAGATACGGGTGTACGCTATAGCAATGTCCATTACAAATCTAAAGATAACTATTTAAGTAATGGCGACGATAGTGGTAAGACTGATTACAGTAAAGTTTTGCCTTCGGCTGCTTTAAGCTGGCAAATTTTACCTGAACTGATGGCCTATGTGAGTTATGCCAAAGGATTTGAAACGCCAACTTTTACTGAAATGGCATATCGTCCAGATGGAGAAAGTGGTTTTAATTTTGATTTAACCGCATCCACAAGTGATACCTATGAAACAGGCTTAAAATCACAAAACCAATTAGGTGATTTTACTTTGGCAGTTTTTCAAACTAAAACCAAAGATGACATCGTCTCTGCCGGCAACTCAAATGGTCGATCAACGTTCCGTAATGCAGATAAAACCTTACGTGAAGGCGTAGAGTTTGCATGGAATAAAAAGTTGTGGCGAGATTTAACAGCGACTGCTAGCTATACATATTTAGATGCAACTTTTGATGCTGATATTCCAGCTTCAGGAAGTATTGCTCAAATTCCATCGGGGAATTCCATTCCAGGAATTGCTAAAAACCAAGCTTATGCCTCTTTGGCTTGGCAGCCATCGCATGGTCTATATGGTGGTGTAGATGTACAGTATATGGATAAAGTACACGTGAATGATACCAACAGTGACGCAGCGCCAAGCTACAGTGTAACCTCAGCTAATGTGGGTTATGCATGGGTAATGGGCGACTGGAAAGTGAATAGCTTTGCCCGTGTTGATAACCTATTTGATAAAAACTATGCAGGTTCAGTGATCGTAAATGATGGTAATGGACGCTACTTTGAACCAGCGGATGGACGTAACTGGAGTGCAGGTTTACGTGTAATTAAGCAATTCTAGGAATTAAAAATGGCAAAATTATTTGAAACGGTTAACTTTGGTTCACTACAACTGGTCAATAGAATTGTAATTGCTCCGATGTGCCAATATTCGGCAACAGATGATGGTGAAATTACCTATTGGCATGAACAGCAATGGGCAAATTATGCATTGTCTGGCGCTGGGCTGTGTATTGTAGAGGCGACTGCTGTACAACCTGAAGGGCGTATTAGTTATGCTGATCTTGGCCTTTGGAATGACCAGCAACGTGATCAAATCAAAACGTTGTTAGCTAAGGTCCGTACACTTTCACCTATGCCATTTGGAATTCAGTTAGCACATGCAGGGCGTAAAGCGTCTACTGAAAAGCCATGGTTAGGCAAAGGTCAAATTGCAAAAGATCAGCCTCATGGTTGGCAAACGGTTGCTCCAAGTGGAAGTACTTTTTCTGTTCATGATGCAGCGCCACATGCTTTGACCATTGCTGAGATTAAACAAGTTCAACAAGACTTTGCAGCAGCTGCAAAACGTGCTGTAGAAGCTGGATTTGAGTTAATTGAAGTTCATGCTGCGCATGGTTACTTGCTACATCAATTCTTATCGCCAATTGCCAATCAGCGTACTGATGAATATGGTGGTTCTTTAGAAAACCGTATGCGTATGACCCTTGAGGTTCTTCAGGCAATTAAATTGGCTGTACCAGAAGGTTATCCTGTTGGTGTTAGGCTGTCTGCGACCGATTGGTTAGAAAGTATTGAGCATTGGGATGTTGAATCTACAGTGGGTTTATCAAAAGCTTTAGAGCAGTTGGGCGCAGCTTATGTGCATGTGTCGAGTGGTGGTTTGCACGAGCATCAATCTATTACGATTGGGGCAGGTTACCAAGTTCCATTTGCTGAACAAGTCAAAAAGCATGTGTCTATTCCAGTCATTGCTGTAGGGTTAATTACTGAGCCAGAACACGCCGAACAAATTTTAGAAAACCAGCAAGCTGATGCTATTGGTCTTGCTCGTGCAATGTTATATGACCCAAGATGGCCTTGGCATGCAGCCGCTGCTTTAGGTGCAGAAGTTAAAATTGCGCCTCAGTATTTACGTTGCCAACCTCATGGATTAAAGCAGCTTTTTAATTCTTTTTAATTGTATTGGGCAAAGTCATCTTTGCCCATTTTTCTTTCCCTAAGTGAGGACGGTCAGTGGTTTTTCAGGTTATTTTACCTATCTTGATATTGCTATTGATGGGCTATGTTTGTGTCCTCATCAAATTGGTAACACCTGAACAGATCAGGGCTCTTAGCGCATTCGTAATTAAAATTTCCTTACCAGCTTTTTTAATTCATTCTTTGGCAAATAAAAACTTACAAGACATTTGGCACCCAGCTTATTTTCTTGCTTATGGCGGTGGGTCCTTAATTCTATTTTTCTTGGCTTTTATTCTCTATCGAAAATATTTTAAAAATAGTTTAACCCATAGCGCCGTTATTTCGATGGGCGCATCTATGTCCAATACTGGGTTCATGGGAACTGCTATTTTGACTATGTTGATAGGTAATCACGCTGCGATTTATATTTCTTTAACACTCATCATTGAAAATTTATTGATTGTGGCGCTGATGCTCATTCTGGCCGAAGCTGGTTTACATCAACAACAAAATCTTTTACCGCTTTTAAAACAGACTTTTTTAAACTTACTAAAGAATCCTGTCATTATCGCGATTTTGGTTGGAATGGGATGTATTCTTTTCGATGTTAATCTTCCTGCGACTCTTGATCAGTCTTTAGAGTTACTTGGACGTACAGCTTCGCCTTTGGCTTTGTTTGCAATTGGCGGG
Organism: Acinetobacter sp. GN11; assembly: GCF_054823985.1. NCBI lineage: Bacteria > Pseudomonadati > Pseudomonadota > Gammaproteobacteria > Moraxellales > Moraxellaceae > Acinetobacter > Acinetobacter sp. GN11. The sequence continues at coordinate 77,375 of NZ_JRVL01000039.1, forward strand.
AGTTTAGTCGGTATTGGAATCACAACAGTAAATACAGAAAGTATTTTGTTGGCGATATTTAAAGTTATCCTCATGCCATCCGTGATTTTTTCTCTCTTTTTGATCACTCCAGGTGTAAGCCGTGAAATGCTTTATGCAGGAACATTAATTGCTGCTTTACCAATGCCAATAGCTTTCGGAATTTTTGGACAAGCCTATGGCTTAAATGAAAAAGCATTAACACCGCTTATGATTAGTACAGTTGTTGGTTTTATTGGTGTTAGCGGGCTGATTGCTTTGTGGTGGTAAAAGAAAAGCCCCATAAGGGGCTAATTTCATTATTTCTTTGGCGTTGGCTGTGCGGGAGCATTAGCAGCCTGTTTACTTTTTTCTGCAATAATCTTATCAACCGAGGCTAAAGACTCTTTAGCGTTAGGAACATTTTGATTGACAAGTTCAGTAAAGATCTTTTTGGCCTCAGGTAAATTTTGTGGAATGATATTGCCATTCGCCATCATGGTCGCTAAAGCCATAGACGCAGGAGCGTAACCTTTTTGTGCGATTGACTGTAAAGCTTCGATGCCTTTGCGTTTCATTAACGGATTTTTATTTTCCACACCTTGGCTAATATCATAAAGTGCTTTCACCTGAGTAGCAGGATAGTTACCCTTTCTAATTAAAGGCGCTAACTTTTGAAGGGCGATTTGATGTGACTGCGGTTTTTTCTGAGCAAATAAAATCGTCGCAATTTTTACAGTCGCATCGTCAGAACCTTGAGCCGATGCTTTTTGAATATATTGACTGAATTTGTTGCTGTCTTTGGCAACACCTAATTCACCAGTCTCATAAATTTGTGCAAGCGTGTAACTCGCTTGGGCATAACCCTTATTTGAAGCATCTTCATAATATTTGAGAGCTTTAGAAGAGTCTTTTGCTGTTCCTTGGCCCGTTTGGGTCATATAACCTAAGTTATAGATCGCTTGAGCATTGCCTGTTTGGGCTAGGCGTTGCATTTCCTGAAAGGCAGCAGGGTAATTTTTTGCTGCATAAAGTTGTTCGGCTTGTTTAAACGCATCTGTTTTAGTAGCAGCTGAGGTGTTATCTGCTGCAAAAATTGATGCACTTGAAAGGGTGATTAGGCTTGCGATTAGTAATTTCTTCATTTCTTTTTAACCTTTTACTTCGTAGCTACATCATTCCGTTGATGCATTAAAATAGTTTCAATTTCTCATCATAAATATTGATAGCTGAAAGTAAACAGCCGATTTGTATATAAAGCACTGCACTTTGGGCAAATTGTGGAGAAAAAACACCCACTCACATTCATAAAACGGAGTGGGTAATATTCTTATTTTGCTGAATTGAGTAATGCTTCAATTTGCTTGGCATCACTTGGTACGCCAGAAATTCGTTGACCATCTTGTAAGAACAGAGTCGGTGTTCCATCAATATTTAATTTATTACCTAAAGCGATATTTTTCTGAATTGGTGTTGAACAGTTTTTGCTGGTCGTAGGTAATTTACGATTAAGCATATAGTTCATCCAAGATTCTGCCGGATTTTTTGAGCACCAGATTTGATTAGATACTTTTTCGGCGTTTGGATGCAAACTGGTCAGCGGGTAAAGGAAGACATATACCGTTACGTTATCAACCCCAACCATATTTTGTTCTAGGTGTTGGCAATATGGGCAATCAGGATCAGTAAAGATATAGATTGTACGTTCGCCTTTTCCTTTTACGTACTTAATTGCTTGATTGAGCGGTAAGCTTTTAACATCAATTTTACCTAATTCGGCAATACGTTCTTCAGTCATATTTTTTTGTTGTTTGATGTCGACTAAGTTACCAACAAAAAAGTACTTAGCATCTTGGTTGGTATAGACAATACGACCGCTTGTATACACTTCATAAATGCCTTGAACTGGCGACTGATAAACACCTTTTACAGGCAAATCCGGATAATTCGTCTTAAGATTTTGTTCAAGTGCTTTAAGATCAGCATGAGCAGAACCAAAAATAGCCAAACTCAACATGAGTGTAGCAAGTTTAGTTTTCATCTTTTTTCTCTTTAATTTCAACAGGGTTAATGATGGCATATAAAACTTAAAAATTTGATGTTCTAATCTAATGAATTCATTAGTGTTTTGTATCTATAAAAAAGCCCACCAATTTATAGATGGGCTTTTAAAAATCAGTAAAAATTATTATTGTGGTCTTGCAACATCACCACTTAAGGCTTCAGGTAACTCAAGAACTTGAAGACCCAACTCTTGTAGAGCAGTAGGTTTTGCAATAACTAACGCAAGATAACCTTCATCAATTGCAATACTATTAACAACTTCAACATCGTTATTTAATTGAGTTGCTGAAGCAGGTGCCTCGCCTGTACCTTGAACCAGATGTAACCAGTGTTTTGGTTTTGCTTTAAACCAAAGACGCGCCACAATTTCTTGACCTAGGTAACAACCTTTATCGTAATTTACGCCTTCACGTTGATGTAAACGTAATTCTTGTGGTTGGAACACATGTTCAGTTGCCTGAGTAATCCACGCTTGACCAGTCATAATAGCTTGTTTTTGCCATTCAGAAATATCAGTTTCTTGTGCAGAAAATTCAGTCTGATGACCAGTAATCTTAGGAAAAGCAGGGCCTTGTTCACTCAAGGTCATTTTCGAAAAAGCACCAAATTTTTTAACATGTTTGGCAAACTCTTCTGCTTGATCTTGAGTAACTACAATTTCAAAACTTTCAGGATTAATCTTCTTTAGCCACAAGCCAAAGTGAATACGACCTTTAAGATCACAAATGGCTGTATAGCGAGTTTCATTTTCAGCTAAATGTTCAGTATCTACAGTAACTTGGCCTTGTAAAAACTTTTGTGCATCTACACCGTTTAAAGCATATGAGGAGAAAGCGAGCAGACTCATGATTAATCTCAAATTCAATATGTTTCTTTATGATTGCTGACTATTTTGCTCCATTTTTACTAAAAAATCAGCCATAGTTTTCGTAATTTGATTAGGCCCAAAGAAAGAATTTTGTTTGAAAAAACACCAAAAATATACGTTCGCATAAATATGAGGGTTTAAGCTAATAAACATAATTTCGATAATTTAAAAGAAATTAAAATAAGGAGAATATGATGGCAACAGGAACAGTGAAATTTCATCGCGTGTTTAAGGCTCCAGCCGAGCGAGTTTATCGTGCATTTTTAGATCCAGACGCTTTAGTAAAGTGGTTGCCACCGCACGGCTTTACTGCCAAGGTTCATAGTTTTGATGCAAATGTTGGTGGCTCATATAAAATGAGTTTTACCAATTTTTCGACAGGTTCAACACACGCTTTTGGTGGAACATATGTTGAATTAGTTCCAAATGAATTAATTCGCTATAACGATCAATTCGATGACCCAAATTTACCAGGCACGATGCAAGTCACCATTACATTGAAAACGGTAATGGTGGGTACGGAAGTACATATTACGCAAGAAGGTATACCTGAAGTTATTCCTAAGGAAGCTTGCTATTTGGGATGGCAAGAATCTTTATCTTTACTGACTTTGTTAATCGAAGCAGATATCCCTGACCAATAAGCTTTCTAAAATTTTAATGAACTATTTAAAAAGTGAGTGGAGCTAAATCTACTCACTTTTCTTTTATAAGATCTATCTAAAATGTAAACCTTACTCAGAGAAAGATTATGGATATACACATTAAAAGAATTTATGAAAATGCAAACCCTAGTGATGGAAAACGTATTTTAGTTGATCGCCTATGGAGCAGGGGAATAAGTAAGGAAAATGCTCATTTGGATTTGTGGCTAAAAGAGGTAGCTCCTTCAACTGAACTTCGCAAATGGTTCCACGGTGCAACGCCAGATCATTGGGAAGAATTTAAGCAGCATTATTTAAAAGAGCTTGAGACCAACTCCGCAATTGAAGAGCTGCAACACATTGCAGCAGAGCATATAGTTACGCTTTTATATTCAGCAAAAGATGTTGAAAATAACCATGCAATTATTTTGAAAGAATATTTATTAAGTAAAAACTCAAAATGAATGTATAAATTTTTTTTTGGTAAAAGTCTTTTATTTAAAACTTTAAAAAATGAGTCATATCTCGCATAATATACTTTTTGAGATTTTTTCCATGTCTTTGCCAAATTGCCCAAAATGCCAATCAGAATATACTTACAAAGATGGCGACTTATTGATTTGTCCTGAATGCTCAAATGAGTGGAAAGAAGGGGATGCATCGCTTACTGAAGAACAAGAAATTATTAAAGATGCTAATGGAAATGTTTTAGCTGATGGTGACAGCGTAACTGTCATTAAAGACTTAAAAATTAAAGGTTCATCTTCAGTCGTAAAAGTAGGTACGAAAGTAAAAACGATTCGCTTAGTTCCAGATGCAAGTGATGGTCACAATATCGATTGCAAAATTGATGGTATTGGTCAGATGAAGTTAAAATCTGAATTTGTAAAAAAAGCTTAAACTGTTAATTTTCATTACATTTCGGTAGAGATATACATTTTATCTCTGCCTTTTAAATTTCTAATATCATTATAATTTTATTACGAAAAAGTATAAAAAATGGGCTATTCAAAGAATGATTGCCCATTTATATTGTCATAAATAACAAATAACTTTCGTCCAGAATAATAACGAAAGTCATACCCACACCAACAAAAAAATGAGGTTTTTATGGCAGGATGGTACGAAATTTCACTAGCGAGTGATGGACAATACCGCTTTATTTTGAAGGCAGGAAATGGCGAACCTATTCTAAATAGTGAGCTATATAAGGCTAAAGCTTCTGCGGTAAATGGTATTGAATCAATTCAGAAAAATAGTGGTGATGACGCACGATATGAGCGTTTAACTGCAAAGAATGGGAAACCTTATTTCAATTTAAAAGCTGCAAATCATCAGATTATTGGCACAAGTCAGTTTTATGCGAGCGAAGCTTCACGTGATAAAGGAATTGAGTCTGTTAAAACCAATGGTTCATCGACAACTATTAAAGACTTAACGGTTCAGGCATAAAAATTGAGTTAAAAAAGCAGCTTCTAAAAGCTGCTTTTTTATTTGTTTATTTATTAACGCGCTAACTTAGCTAAAAGCTCTTCTTTCGTTAAATTGCTCGCTTCAGCATCGCGACGGCCTTTATATTCAAAAGTACCAGCATCAAGACCTTTTTCACCAATCACAATACGGTGTGGAATACCCATTAACTCAAGGTCAGAGAACTTAACGCCCGGACGTTCGTTACGATCATCAAGTAATACATCAAAACCTTGAGCTTGAAGTTCTGCATAAAGCGCTTCTGCTGCTTCAACAGTACGTGGTGATTTATGCGCATTCATTGGAACAATTGCAATTTCAAAAGGTGCAATAGCTTGTGGCCACATAATACCTTTGTCATCGTAGTTTTGTTCAATTGCAGCTGCAACAACACGTGTTACACCAATACCGTAGCATCCCATAGTTACTGTAAATGGTTTGCCATCTTCGCCTAGAACTTTACAGCCCAAAGCTTCAGAGTATTTAGTACCAAGCTGGAAAATATGTCCTACTTCAATACCGCGTTTAATTTGTAGTGTGCCTTTACCGTCTGGAGATGGGTCACCTTCAACTACATTACGCAAATCAAAAACTTCGGTAATTTGTGCATCACGTTCCCAGTTTACGCCAACAGCATGTTTATCAGCTTCATTTGCACCAGCAACGAAATCTGAAAGCACAGATGCAGCGCGATCAACAATTACAGTTAAGCCTTTTTCAACTAAACCTTGTGGACCTGTAAAGCCAGCAGTTAAACCAAATGCTTGAAGTTGTTCTTCAGTTGCAAAAGTAAGAGGGGCAGCCACTAAAGGATGCTTCTCAGCTTTAATCTCATTCAGTTCGTGGTCGCCACGTACAAATAGAGCAACAACAGGAACATTACCTTTTTCGTCAGCAACACCTTGAACCAATAATGCTTTTACAGATTGCTTAGGATCAGCATTTAAGAACTGACATACATCATCAATTGTTTTCTGGTTTGGTGTTTCAACCAATTTAAGTTCTTGCGTAGGTGCCGCACGTTCACCAACTAAAACAGCCTCAGCCATTTCAACGTTTGCTGCATAATCAGATTCAGTTGAAAATGCGATGTCGTCTTCACCACTAGCAGCCAATACGTGGAATTCGTGTGAAGCTGAACCACCAATAGAACCTGTGTCGGCTTGTACTGGGCGGAAATCTAAACCTAAACGAGTGAAAATACGACTATAAGTATCGTACATTACGTCATAAGTTTCTTGTAATGACTCTTGAGTTGCATGGAAAGAATAAGCATCTTTCATGATGAACTCACGTGAACGCATTACACCAAAACGTGGACGAATTTCATCACGGAATTTGGTCTGAATTTGATAGAAATTTACAGGAAGCTGCTTATAACTTTTAAGTTCGTTACGTGCCATGTCTGTAATAACTTCTTCATGCGTTGGCCCAAGTACGAATGGGTTCATATGACGATCTTTAAAGCGCAATAATTCAGGACCATATTGTTCATATCGACCCGATTCTTCCCAAAGACTTGCGGGTTGAGTCACGGGCATGAATACTTCCATCGCGCCTGAGCGGTTCATTTCTTCACGAACAATCGCATCTACTTTTTTAAGCACACGTGTTCCCATCGGCAGCCATGTATATAAACCAGATGCCAATTTACGAATCATCCCCGCACGTAACATGAGCTGGTGTGAAATCACTTCAGCATCATTTGGGGTTTCTCTCAACGTTGCAAATAAAAAGCGGCTTGCGCGCATGGAAAAAGTCCTAAAAGTTAAGCGTTATAAAAACGCAGATTATACGATAATCGCTGCATTATGACATGAATCGTCGAGTTTGACGCAGCATAAAGTTTTTCAAGTCATCTAGATAAGTGAAAATGACGGGTACAACCACAAGAGTCAATAGGGTAGAGGTAATTACTCCCCCAATCACAGCGTGAGCCATTGGTGCGCTTTGCTCACCACCTTCGCCAAGACCTAAAGCTAGAGGAACCATCCCCATCACCATTGCACTTGTCGTCATTAAAATTGGACGTAAACGAGTTTTGCCCGCTTGTAAAATAGCATCGTAACGGCTTGTCCCCAGATCCATTGCTTTCTTAATAAAGTCGATAAGCAAAATCGCATTTTTAGTGACTAGCCCCATCAACATGATAATGCCAATAATTGAAAATAGGTTTAGGGTACTTTTGAACAAGAATAGGGCAAGAAAAACACCAATGAGGGACAATGGTAAAGAGGTCATAATTGCAGCTGGATGAATAAAGCTATTAAACTGAGAACCTAAAACAATATAGATAAATACAATTGAGAGGGTGATGGCTGTTAATGCATATCCAGCAGATTCAGCCATGTCAGCATTTGCCCCTTGAGTATCAAATGTATAGCCAGCAGGTAGCTTAAATGCCTTTTGCATTTTATCGATGTCTTGACCAATGTCGCCACTAGGTCGTCCTGAGGTATTGGCCTCAATAAGTACTTCACGCTCAAGATCACGTCGGTTAATTTGTGAAGCACCGAGTTTCTCTTCAGTCGTTGCAACTGCGCTAAGTGGAACTAATATATTTTGTCCAGTCGCATTGGTCTTATTGGAATTGAGATAGAGGTTCTGCACATCTTGCGGAAGCATACGTTTATTTTCATTTAAACGGACATTCACGTCATAATTTTCACCATCACGATCTTCCCATGTTGTCACATTATCACCAGCAATTAATGGGCGAATCGCGTTGGCAATTTGTGAAACAGATAGGCCTAAATCACTTGCAAGTACACGATTAATATGAACACCCAAAGTTGGTTTTGGTTCTTTCAATGAACTTTCTAAATCAACTACACCTTTAATTTTTTCCATTTCAGCAATAAAACGATCTGAAATTTTCTGTAGTTCATTCAGGTCTGTCCCTTTAATAGAAATCATGATTGGCTTTTGTCCGCCAGAGACAGAATCTTGCGCTGCTGCAACAGAAGTCACTCGAATACCCGCTACACTTTGCAAACGATCACGGAACTCATTGTTGAGTGTATTCAAATCTGAGCTACGTTCTTGTTTTGGCTTTAAGGTCACGCCTAAACCTGCACGGTTTTTACCAGAATCAACCCCACTGTTGACCACGCCATAAGTTGAAACTACATCTGGAAATTGTCTAATAATTTGATCGACTTGATGGAGTTTTGCTTGGGTATATTCCAAAGATGCATCTACAGGGGTTTCAAACTGAATACGAACTTCGCCTTTATCTGGGGTAGGTACAAATTCAGTTCCAATCAGTTTAGATAATCCTAATGCAGCAAATAATGAAGCAATTGCAATAATGACTGTGATCAAGCGGAAACGTAAAGCCAGCTTTAAGAGCTTTTCATAAACATGGGTAAGTCGATCTAACAAATTAGAAATATGGTTAAAAAAGCGTTGTAGCCAATTATCTTTTTTCTTAACCGGATCTTTCCAGTGAGCAGAAAGCATTGGGTCGAGCGTAAAACTAATAAACATTGAAATTAAAACGGCTGTACTCACCGTTACGCCAAACTGATAAAAGAAACGTCCAATCAACCCGCCCATAAAGGCAACAGGTAAAAATACAGCCACAATGGTAAGCGTGGTTGCGAGTACGGCTAAACCAATTTCTTTTGTGCCTTCTAAGGCGGCAGTCACATGATCTTTGCCAAGTTCAGTATGTCTTACAATATTTTCCCGAACCACAATCGCATCATCAATTAAGAGACCAATACTGAGTGATAGAGCTAATAACGTCATCATATTAATGCTAAAACCAAAAGCCCAAATGAAAGTTAAGGTTCCTAGCAAAGTAATCGGTAAGGTCAGACCTGTAATGACGGTAGAGCGGAAAGAGCCTAAAAATAATAGAACAATTAAAACTGCTAAGACAGCACCTTCAATAATGGTACGGGTCACGTCTTTAATTGAAGCGCGAATTCCTTTCGAGCTGTCGGCCACAACTTTGTAGTTTAGACCCGCAGGCATTTGTGTTTTTAATTTCTCTAACGTTTGGTAGGTTTTATCGACCACCTGAATTACATTGGCATCGGAACTCTTTAAAATATCGATAGAGACCGCGGTTCTTCCATTATAAAATGCGCTTGATTGTAGTTCGGCTTGTGTATCTTCAATCGTTGCAACTTGCTTTAGAAAAATTGGTGAACCATTTTTATTGGCAATCACCAAATCACCAAAAGCAAGTGGATGAATCACCTTTGATTGAATCTGTACAACCAGTTCAGAATTCTTTTGCTGTAAAGTTCCTGCGGGAACTTCTATATTTTCATTTTTTAGCGTATTGATGACCTGATCAATGCCAATGCCGTAACTTTGCAATTGCTCAGGAAGAATTTTTATTCGTATTTGCCGTTTGGCATCCCCCAATAAATTCACATTACCGACACCAGACACGGTTTTAAGCTGTGGCACGATACGCTTATCTACATATGAACTTAGTTGAGCCAAACTCATGCTATTTGATTCAAATACAACTGACATGATCGGGCTAGAAGAAGGGTCGTAGCGTTGTACAATCGGGGTATCAATTTCATCACGGAATTGAGCTGAGACAGGTGCAATTTTGTCACGAACATCTTGTGCTGCAAGGGCCGATGAAGTATCGAGATTAAACTCAGCTACAATCATCGAAAAGCCTTCACTTGAGCGTGAAGTGATCTGTTTAATCCCTGAGATTGTATTGATCTGATCTTCGAGTTTTTTTGTAATATCTGATTCGACAGCTTCAGGTGAAGCACCAGCATATTGCGTAGTCACTACGACGAATGGGAAATCGACGTTCGGAAACTCTTCAACCGTCATACGTTTCCAAGAAGCTAACCCGAGTACCATTAAGCTGATCATCATCATAATAGTAAAAACGGGGTATTTCACACTGATCCGAGTAAACCACATACGCTATTTGCTACCTTATTTATTTTTTTCGGTTGTAACCGTCACTTTTTTATTAATGTCGGAGTCTTCAAATTGAATACGGCTCACTAGATCTGTACGTTGTAGACCATCAACTAAAGCAATATTGTCGTTATAGCGCTGTTCAATTACTCGAATTTTAACTTTTTGAATGGTGTGATTACGTACCACCCATACAAAAGGATCATGTTGCATATTTTGAATGCTATCTAAAGGAATCGTTTGGCCTTGCTGAGTGTCACTGCTGAGAATATTTCCATTAATGAAAGCCCCAATACTTAACGAATCAATTTTTTCTTTAGGAACGGCAAAAAATTCGATTTGTCGGCTGTCTTGATCTGCGACAGGGGAAATACGTGTAAGCGTCGCATTTAACTGTCTAGAATTTCCCTGAATCTGATATTGAATGCTACTACCCACCTTAAGAGCAGACTGCTGCTCAATTGGTAACTTGGCTTGTATTTCAAGTTGGTCTGGATTTACGATTTCAAATAATGTTTGACCAACTGATAAAGTCTGACCAGGTTCGACTTGTCGTTTAGTAATGACGCCTGAAATTGGGCTGGTAATAATGCCATCTTGATCAGCCTTACGAGCAATATCAACATTCGCTTGTTGGGCTTTTACACTTTCAAGTTGTCCGTTATAGTCAACCTGACTCTGTTCAAACTCGACACGGGCAATAAAGCCTTGATTAAAAAGTCGTTGCTTTCGGTTCATTAAATTGCGTGCAAGTTCAGCTTGCGACTGAGCTGATGCGAGGTTGGCGCGTGCTTGTGCTAATCGTGCAACATTGTCCTGATTATTCAATCTCACTAAAACTTGGCCTTTTTGTACCTGCTGGCCAACATTTGTAGTTACAGTAGTCGCCGTGGCGCTCACTTGAGCCTGAATAGAACTTTGCTGAACAGCACGAATGGTTCCCGTAAATGCAGTTTGAGAGTCAAGCGCTCCTTCTTTAACTGCAATCAGGTCTTGAGGAATAAGTTCAATTTTTGCTGGAGCTGATGCCGTTGTTTTATTTGTTTCTTGCTGATTACATGCAGCTAAAATCAAACATAAACTAATAATACTCAGTTTAAAAATAGTGGAAGGGGTGAGATGCATCTTGTGCATACAGCATCATCCTATAATTCAAATTTTATTTTGCCCCTATTCTTGATAAACCTTTACAGTTATTCAAGCTTTTTTAAACGTTCGATAATATTTTCATACTCGCTATTGGTACGTTTGTAGGTCTTGGAAAGTGTTTCAATTGTTTGTTTGACCCTGTAAATATTATTTAGATTGTTTTCAATCAAAGTCTTATGTCGCTCAGGAATGACTTCTCTCTTTCTGAAATATTCCATTTCTTGACGCTTAAATAAAATTTTGTCTTGTTGTAACTGGTCGAGCTGTTCCTCTTGATAGTTAATTTGCTTCTTTATAGCAAGTAATGTTTGATCTCTTTTAAGCATGGCTGTCTTACTATTGCTATAGGCATTTTTTAATTTGATATCGAGTTCTCTATGCCGTGCCGACAGTGCTCGTTGACTTGATTGATTTAAATCAGCCTGAGCATTATAAGAGTGATTTCTTTTGATCACTTGCATATTTTGATCTAGAACTTCGTAACCGTAACGAATGTGAGCAGGGGTGACTGATGTACTAATGTTAGCCGTGCCCTGTTGATCATAATAACGATACCAGACCACTTTAGGGGTGTCGGCTAGAGCAAGGGTCGTTGAGAAACAGAGCGAACCGAAGGAAATAATGCCTACAGATACAGACAAGCAGTTCCTATAAAAGGCATATTTCATCCGATTATTCATTAAAATCCCCAAAAAAAGAAAGCTAAATCGCTTATTTTTAAAT